>DASSAT010000138.1:0-3416 GCA_035699305.1 Fimbriiglobus sp.
TCGGCTGACGCCTCGCGGCTAAGCCGGGCTATCTTATCACCTCTCGGCTTCGGCCAGGAACCGTTCGATCCGGCTGCGGTCCTCACCTGCCGGGCCGCCCACTTGAAGAGCTTCACCGCCTCGGTGGTTGAAATGTATCGCGCCGTATGCCAAACTGGATTCTCATTCGCATCGAGGTTCGCCTAATGCCGGTCGTCACCTGCCCCGAGTGCCTCGCCAAGTTCGACTCCTCCGGCGCCCCCGGCACGTCCTGCCCGACCTGCGGCCACCGGTTCGGCTCGGCCCGTCGGCCGGCCGACACCCCGCGCCGCTCGTACCGCCGCTACGACGACGAGGACGACTACGACGACCGCCGCCCGGCCCGCCGGCCGCGACGGGCGAAGTCCACCGCGACCGACAGTCTGGTGCCGCTGCTGATCCTCGGCGGGGCGCTGTTCGTGGTGGTGCTCGTGGGTGGCATTGGCTTCCTGGTCTACCGGGCGGTCGGGAGCGCCCCGAACCGCCCGCGCGACGTGGCCCAGGTCCGGCCGGTGAGATCGTCGCCGGACGACGGTCTGCCCGGGATCGACCCGGCCGACCTGGACCCGAACGGCCGGCCGCAGCCGGACGACCCGTCGCTGCCGGGGATCGACCCGAGCCAGGTCCGGCCGCCCGCCGGGATGCCGGCGGGGCAACCGCGAGGCCCGGCCCGCCCCCCCCGCCGATCGCAGCCCCCGGTCATGCCCCAGCCGCCCGGCACGTCCGCGGCCGTCACCCTGTCGAACCTCCGCCGGGGGCGCGGGGCCGGGACCGTGCTGGAGGTCGATTACGAGTACACCGCTGGCACCCGGCACCCGGTCTTCGACAAGTTGATCGTGCGGACCGCGAACGGGACCGACGAGGTGAACCTGCACGGGCCGCCGCAACGGAAGGGGACGCTCCGCATCCGGTCGATCGGGGCCATCGGCCGGCTTCAGGGCCAGGTCGAGGTCTGGATGGAGCGGCGGTCGGCCGCGCGCCCGGGCGCCGACGGGCGGGTGATCTCCAACACCGTCACCCTGGACTGAGCCGGCCATTCGCCAGTAAGCCACCTCCGCTGCCGCGGTATTTCCTGGTACGACACGGTTTGCCCGCCGTGCGCCCCCGTCCGTAGAATGGGTGGGCTTCATCGTCCCTTCACCCCTGACGCAGAGGCGGCCGGCATGGACTCCCCCCGCTGGCTCACCGCCATCCCGGTGTACAACGAGGCGAAGCACGTCCGCGCGGTCCTCGCCGAGGCCCGCCGGTATTCGCCGCGCATCCTCGTCGTGGACGACGGGTCCACCGACGAGACCGCGAAGCTGCTCGACGCCGAGCCGGGGCTGTTCCGCGTCACGCACCCAGCCAACTGCGGGTACGGGGCGGCGATCGCCAGCGCGTTCCGGTTCGCCGTCGAGCAGCAATACGAGGTCCTGGTGACGATGGACTGCGACGGCCAGCACGAGCCGGCCCGCGTCCCGGTTCTGCTGGAGGCGCTGCACGACGCGGACATCGTGTCGGGGAGTCGGTATCTGCGCGACTTCCGCCAGGACACCCCGGCCCCGACCGACCGGCAGTCCATCAACGCGACCGTGACTGCGGAGATCAACGACCGGTACGGACTGAACCTGACGGACGCGTTCTGCGGGTTCAAGGCGTACCGCGTGGACGCGCTCTGTCGATTGCGGATCACGGAGGAGGGGTGGGGGATGCCCTTGCAACTGTGGGTGCAGGCGGCGCGGCTGGGGCTGCGGGTGAAGGAGGTCGGGGTGCCGCGGGTGTATCTCGACCCGAGTCGGGCGTTCGGCGGGATGCTCAACGACCCCGACCAGCGGCTGGCATACTACCGCGGGGTGCTGGCGCGGGCGGAGGCCGATCCGCTGCCGGCGGTGACGACGGGCTGTCAGTGGTCGCTGTGCCCGGAGATCGGTTGATGTCTCGCCAGCTCCGGGCGCCCGCGGAGGACGGGGCGGTGCTGGCCGACCCGCCGACCGACATGCTGCCGGGGCTGGTGGAGCGGAACCGGCGGCGGCTCGACCGCTCGGATGTGGTCATCGGGGGGCTGCCTCTCGCGGAGTTGCGGGCGCTGGCGCGGCGCGAGGTGCTCGCAAGCCCATCGATGGCAATCGATGGGCTTGGGGACGCACCTCTTATTCTCGCGGGGCATCAGCCCGAGTTGGCACACCCCGGCGTCTGGGTCAAGCACTTCGCGCTCAACAAGCTCGCCCGCAAGCTCAACGGCGTCCCGCTCAACCTCGTCGTCGATAACGACACGCTCAAGTCCACGGCGCTGCGCTTCCCGGTGCGCGCCGGCCGCGACCCGGCATCCGTGCATCTGGAGTCGGTGCCGTTCGACCACTTCGGCGGCGAGGAGCCTTACGAATCGCGCCGCGTCCATGATCCTGAGCTGTTCCGCAGGTTCGCCGACCGGGCCGCGCCACTGTGGAAGAACTGGGGCTTCGAGCCGCTCCTGCCGCGGGTGTGGAAGGACATCACCGACACCCCGGCCGAGACCGTCGGCGAGAAGTTCGCGGCCGTGCGGCGGAAGTGGGAACGCGACTGGGGCTGCCACAACCTGGAGCTGCCGGTCAGCCGGCTCGCGCAGACGGAGGCGTTCGCCCGATTCGCGGCGCACGTCCTGGCCGACCTGCCGCGGTTCCGCCGGGCTTACAACGCGGCGGTCCGGGCGTACCGCGCCGCGCACGGGATCGAGAGCCGCAGCCACCCGGTCCCCGACCTGGCGCCCGGCGAGGCGCCGTTCTGGGGGCCGCCCGGCCTCGACGGTCGCCGCGACCGGCTGATGACGCCGACGAACGTCCCGCCCGGCAAGCTCCGCCCCCGGGCGCTGACGCTGACGCTGTTCGCCCGGGTCTGCCTGGGCGACCTGTTCATCCACGGCATCGGCGGCGGCAAGTACGACGAGGTGACGGACGCGCTCATCCGCGACTACTTCGGCATCGAGCCGCCGGCGTACCAGGTACTCTCGGCGACGCTGCGGCTGCCGCTGCCGACGTTCCCGACCGCCCCCGGCGACGTGCTGGCCCTGGCCCGGCGCGACCGGGACCTGTACTGGAACCCGCAGCGGCACGTCCCTGGCCCGGAGTCCGAGCGGCCGGAGGTGCGGGAGTTGCTCCGCCGGCATGACGTGCTGGCCGCGGTCGAGCCGCCGGACCCGCCCGGCCGGAAGCGCCGGTTCCGCGAGCTGCGCCAGGTCGGCGACCACCTCCGCACGCTGCTGATGCCGCGGATGGCCGAGTCGCGCCACTGGCTCGACCGGGCGCGGCAGGAAGCCGCCGCCAACGCGGTGCTGACGCGACGGGACTTCGCCTGGGTGCTGTACCCGGTGCAGACGCTCCGGCCGTTCTTACAACGGTTCCTGTAACCCTGGGACCGCGGCCGTCTCGGCCGCTCTTGTTGGG
>DASSAT010000139.1:0-3827 GCA_035699305.1 Fimbriiglobus sp.
GCCATCGCCAGAGCGTGTTCCAGGATCAGGGTCTGGAGCGGGGTATCCGCCCGGAACGTGCGGGCATGACGGTTCCTCCGGGGCACCACCGCCACACTACCCCGCACCGGCATCACCCACCACAATCAATTACTGCACCCAAACGACCCTCGCACAATTTTGTGAGGGTCATCGGATATAGTGTTCATCTGCTCATAACACTGGCGGAGTGTCCGGCTTGGCATCCTCGGCGGTCGGCGGACTTGGCTCGGCCACCTGCGGCGCCTTCGCTTCTTCGGCGGGCGGCTCGTCCTTCGTCTTCATCAGGGCCGCCAACTGGGCGAACGAGTAGACCGGCTCCTTGCCCGTCTTCTGGGTGTCGCTGAGCTTCGGCACCGGCCGCGGCCGGCCGGGCTTCCGGGGCGTCAGGGGCGCGGGCGGCTGCGCCGGGGCACCGGCCGCCGGTTGGCCCGGCACCTGTTGCGGCTGGGGCCCGCCCCGCCAGCCCGGGACGCCGGGGCCGCGTGGCCGCGGGCCAGGGCCGCCGGGACGCGGGCCGAACTGCCGCGGCGGGCGGTCGCCCTGCGGCTGACCCTGGGGGCGCTGCTGGAAGGGCGGTCGCTCGCCCTGGGGGAGGCGCTCGGCTTGCGGCGGACGTTCGCCGCGCGGCGGGCGCTCGCCGCGCGGCGGCCCCTGCGGCCGCCGCTCCTGACCCGGCGGGATCATCGACAGCGACACTCGCCGGCGGTCCGGGTCCACGTTGATGACCCACACCGGCACCACGTCCCCGACCGCGATCACGTCGTAGGGACTCTTGATGTACCGGTTCGCCATCTGGCTGATGTGGACCAGACCGCTGTCCTTGAGGCCCACGTCCACGAACGCCCCGAAGTCCACGACGTTGAGCACCTCGCCCCGGAGTTCCATCCCGGGGGCCAGGTCCTCGATCTTGAGCACCCCCTTGCGGAAGATCGGCTGCGGCCGGTCGTCGCGCGGGTCGCGGCCGGGCCGGGCAATCGCGTCGAAGATGTCCCGCACCGTCGGCACACCGGTGTTGAACTTCGCCGCCACCTCGTCCAGGTTCAGCGTCCGCAGCTTCTCGCGCAGCTCCCGGAGCCTGTCCCGGTCGCGCAGATCGGCCGGGGACAGCCCCAGGTCGGCGAGCACCTGCCGGGCGATCGGGTAGCTCTCGGGGTGGACCCAGGTGGCGTCGAGCGGGTCGTCGCCGTCGCGGATCTTGAGGAACCCGGCCGACTGGGTGAACCGCACCTCGCCCATCTGCGGCACGTTCCGCAGAGCGTCGCGGGTCTTGAACGGGCCTTGCTGCCGGCGGTACTCGACCAACTCGCGGGCGGCGAGCTGGTTCAGGCCGGAGACGTGGCGCAGCAACGGGACGCTGGCGGTGTTCAGGTCCACGCCGACGCCGTTGACGCAGCTCTCGATGACCGCCTCGACCGACTCCTTGAGGTACTTGGCGCGAACGTCGTGCTGGTAGAGACCGACGCCGACGTGCTGCGGGTCCACCTTGACCAACTCGGCGAGCGGGTCCTGGAGCCGACGGCCGATGGAGACGGTGCCGCGGGTGGTGGCGTCCAGACCCGGGAACTCCTCCTTGGCAACAGGGCTGGCGGAGTAATCACTGGCCCCGGCCTCGTTGACGATGACGTAGGCCAGCTCTGGCGGCGGCTCCGGCAAGCCTTCGAGCGAGATCGCGGGTGCCGCGGGCGGGGGTAGCGCGGGTGGCGCTTCAACCACAGGGGTTTGCACCACGGACGACTCGGCCGCCGGGCCGGACGGGTCGGCGGAGGAGACGACGGACGTCTCGCCGGCCCCGAGGCCGGGCAGCACCATCGTCGTCTCGGCCGTCCCGGCGATGAACGACGAGAGCGACTCGACCGGGGCGGGGACCGTCTCGGTCTGCGGCAGCGGCGGCGGGGCATGGTCGGCGGTCGCGGCCAGGGCGTCGGCCGTCGGCGTGGCGGACGTGACGTGCTCGATCGGCGAGGCGGCCGGCGGCGGGTTGAGCCGCCGCTCCTCGAACTCGGCGATCAGGTCGGCGACGAGCTGCTCCGTCTCCCGGCAGGCGGTCCCGTTGCCGATGGCGACCACCGCCGTCTGGTGCTTGCGGACGAGTTGCTCGATCTTCCGCTTCGCATCGGCCGCCTTCTTCTGCGGCGGGTGCGGGTAGACGACCGCGTCCTCCAGCAGCGTGCCGGTCTCGTCGAGGACGGCCAGCTTGCACCCGGTCCGCACGCCGGGGTCGATCGCCAGCACCCGCCGGCCGCCCAGTGGCGGCCGCATCAGCAGACTCCGCAGGTTGCGGGAGAAGATGTCTACCGCGTGGTCCTGGGCGTGCTCGGTCAACTCGCGGCGGACCTCCCGCTCCAGGCTCGGCATCAACAGCCGCTCCAGCGCGTCGTCCACCACCGGCAAGAGCAGTTCCCGGTGCGGGTGGTCGGCCAGCGGCAGGTGCGACAGCGCGATGTCCTTCACCCGGGCCATGTCCCAGTCGAGCTTCACCCGGATCACCTGCTCGCGCTCGCCGCGGTTGACCGCGAGTATCCGGTGCGGCGGGATCACCCGGACCGGCTCCTTGAAGTCGAAGTAGTCGCGGTACTCCTGCCCCTTCCCATCGGGAACATTGTCCGCCTTGCGCGAGGTCAACAGTGCGGTGTCCCAGACGAACGCCCGGATCGGGCCGCGGACGTCGGCCCTCTCGGCAATCAGCTCGGCCAGGATGTGCTTGACCCCGGTCAGCACGTCGTTCGTGTCGTGGAGTTGCTTCCACGGGTCCACGACCCCGGGCAGCACCTCGTCGAGCTTCTCCACCGCCGGGTCGCGGTCCCAGATCGCCAGGGCCAATGGCTCCAGCCCGCGCTCGCGGGCGTCGGCGGCGAGCGTCTTCTTCTTCGGCTTGTACGGCAGGTACAGGTCGTCGAGCCGCTTGGGGTTGTCGGCGGCGAGCACTGCTTGCGTCAGGTCGTCGGTCAGCCGGCCCTGGTTGGCGATGCTGCGCAGAACGGTTTGTTTGCGGCCGGCCAGGTCGCGGAGTTGGGCGACGCGATGCTGGATGCGGCGAATCTGCACCTCGTCCAGCCCGCCGGTCCGCTCCTTGCGGTAGCGGGTGATGAACGGGACGGTGTTGCCGTCATCGACGAGCTGCACCACCGCCTCGACCTGGGCCTTGCGGATTTGCAGGTCCTGGGCGATGCGCGACAGGTCGTGCGGCTGCGGGGCCGGCGGCACCGGGGGCACCGGCTGCGGCGGCAGCGCGGGTATCGGCGGCGGGGCGGCGGTCGCCTGTTCGAGCAGCTGGTTCGGCAGCGGCGGCGGCTGCTCCTCCACCGCGATGGCCTCGGCGGACATGATGAGCGGCCCGGGGGTCGGCTCCGGGGCCGGGGCGGGGGTCGGCTCCGGCAGCGGGACCGGCTCGGTGGGGGTCAGGGGGTCGGGCACCGGGTCCGGGGTGGGTGGGTCAACGGAGTTCATGCGGACGTCCGTGAGGGACAACGGGGGCCCGGCTCGGAGGTGGGCCGCGGCGGTCGGTGGCGGTCGTAACCGCAAGCACGACAAGGTGAGACTGTCAAGGAGTCTCCGAATTGATTCTTTTACGCCGATGGTCCGGTCATGTCAAGTTTGCGGGCTGCCGGACGGAAGATGAGGGGGTGAGGGGGTGAGGGGGTGAGGGCGTGACGAAGACAGTTTTTTCACCCCCTCACGCCCTCATCTGTCATCCGACGTAGACGCCGTTGGTGGCGTCGGCGAACGCATCGACGGCGAACAATTCCGGCGGTCGGCCGTCGGCTGTCAGGGTCGCCGAGTCGAACGCCCGGACCCGGGCACCGGCC
>DASSAT010000140.1:0-18985 GCA_035699305.1 Fimbriiglobus sp.
CGTGGATCGACGGAGCACATCTTCCGATTCGAGGTGCGAGACTTCCCGGCGACCACTGCGCGGTAACGGGGCCATGTCCGACCTGCGGGCGGACCGCTACGCGGACCCGAACCCTTGCCTTCCGCCGGCCCGTGGGTGAGAATACCTGCGGCCTCTTCCACGGATGGCTTGCATGCTCATCTACCCCGCGATCGACATCCGCGACGGCCGGTGCGTTCGACTCGTCCAGGGCGATTATTCGCGGGAAACTGTCTTCTCGGACGATCCGGTTGTCATGGCCCGCCGCTGGGTCGAGCAGGGGGCCGACCGCCTGCACCTCGTCGATCTCGACGGGGCCAAGGCCGGCCGCCCGGTCAACGGCCCCGTGGTCCGGCGGATCGTCGAGTCCGTGAATGTTCCGTGCCAGCTCGGCGGGGGCATCCGCTCCGAGGGCGACCTCGGGGAGGTGCTCGCCTGGGGCGTCCGCTGGGTTGTACTCGGGACTAGGGCTTTGCAAGACCCGGCCTGGGTTCGCTCCGCCGCGGAGCAACACCCGGGCCGAATTGTTTTGGGCCTCGATGCCCGCGACGGCCTCGTCGCCACCGACGGCTGGCTGAACACCTCACAGGTGAAAGCCACCGACCTGGCGAGGCAGGTCGAGGACGCCCAGCTGTTCGCCGTGGTGTACACGGACATCGCCCGCGACGGCATGATGAGCGGGCCGAACTTCAACGCCCTGGCGGAGGTGCGGGCGGCCACCCGGCTTCCCGTGATCGCCTCCGGCGGGGTGTCGAACTTGGAGCAGGTTCGCCGGCTGGCGGAGGCCGGCACGTTCGGCTGCATCGTCGGCCGGGCGCTGTACGAAGGTGCGTTTTCTTTACCCGAGGCTTTGGCCCTGGTGCGGGCGACGCCCCAGGCGGCGACTCCCCTGACGCACACGACCTGACCGCCTTTCCCAGACGGTCGGTGCCGCGTTCGCGCCATCCGAGCCACCACCTCCCGACGGGCGCTGCCCGGCCGAGGGATTATCCCTCGGCTCGTCAGGGCCGCATTTCCACCGAAGGGAGGTAGCTATGGGACGCCATCTTGTCGAAGACGTCCGCGACATCGCACTCGTGGGGCACCGCGCCGCGGGCAAGACCAGCCTGGCCGATGCCCTCCTGTTCGAGGCCCACGCGGTCGAACGGCTCGGCAGTGTGGACGACGGCACCTCGGTCGCCGACGCGGACGAGGACGAGCAACGCCACCACTACTCCATCGACGCCCACGTCCTGCACGCCGAGCACGACGGCAAATACCTGCACATCCTCGACGCCCCCGGCACCCCGGACTTCATCGGCGCCGCCCTCGAAGCCCTCTCGGCTGTGGAAACCGCCGTGATCGTCGTCTCCGCGGTCAACGGCATCGAGGTCAACACTCGGCGCATGTTCAAGGAGGCCGCCGACCGCGACCTCGGGCGCGTCATCGTCATCAACAAGGTCGATGCCGAGAAGGTGGACCTGCCAGCCGTCGTTTCCACGATCCAGGGGACGTTCGGCAAGCAGTGCATCCCGTTCAACGTCCCGGACGCCGCCGGCCCGAACTTCACGGCGGTCTACAGTGCGCTGGACGCGGCGGACAAGGTGCCGGCCGGCGCCCCCATCGACCCGAATGCGGTCCGCGGCCAGCTCATCGACGCGGTCGTCGAGGCCGACGAGTCGCTGACCGAGAAGTTCCTCGAACAGGGCGAGGTCAGCCCGCAGGAATTGGAGGCGGCGCTGCCGAAGGCGATCGCGGCTGGCACCCTGGTGCCGATCTTCTTCACTTCGGCCAAGAAGGACGTCGGCGTCAAGGAACTGCTCGACGCGCTCAGCCGGCACGGGCTGTCTCCGAGCTATGCCAAGCGCAAGCTCGACACCGCCCACAGCAAAAACGGCAACGGCAAGCCGATCGAGCCGACCGAGGCGTCCGAGTTCCTCGGCCAGGTGTTCAAGGTGGTCAACGACCGCTACGTCGGGCACCTGAGCTTCATCCGCGTGCTGGCCGGCAAGATCACTCCGAACACCACCGTCACCGACGTGAACACCGGCAAGTCGGTCCGGGTCGGGCAACTCCTGTGCGTGCAGGGCAAGACCAACTCCCCCTGCCCCGAGGCGGTGGCTGGCGACATCATCGCCGTCGCCAAGGTGGACGGACTGCACGTCGGCGACACGGTTGCGCTGCGCTCGGACGCTCCGGTGTTGCCGGCGATCCCGTTCCCGTCGCCGATGTTCGGGCTGGCCATCGAGCCGAAGAACCGCGGCGACGAACAGAAGATCTCCGCCGGGCTGCACAAGATCGCCGAGGAAGACCCGACGGTCAAGGTGGTCCACGACGCGCAAACGCACGAGATGGTGATAAGTGGTGTTAGCCAGCTCCACCTGGATATCGTGCAGCAACGGCTCAAGAACCGCTTCGACGTGGACGTGGTGACGAAGGACCCCAAGATTCCCTACCACGAGACGATCACGGCCAAGGGCGAGGGCGACCACCGGCACAAGAAGCAGACCGGCGGCCGGGGGCAATTCGCCGAGGTCCACCTGCGGGTGTATCCGATCTCCCGGGAGATCACCTCCCAGGAGCAGCTCGAACAGGAGTTCGCCAACAAGTCGCACTTTGAGAAGATGCGGTCGGTCCACTACGACCCGGCACAGAACTTCGCGTTCATCGACCACATCATCGGCGGGACGATCCCGAACAACTTCATCCCGGCGGTCGAGAAGGGGTGCAAGGAGATGATGGAGCGCGGCGCCCTGGCCGGCTACCGGATGCAGGACATCGCCGTCGAGGTCTACTTCGGCAAGTACCACGACGTGGATTCGTCCGAAGCGGCGTTCAAGACCGCCGCCCGGCACGCCTTCCGCAAGGCGGTGATGGCGGCCCGCGCGGTGTTGCTGGAGCCGATCGTCAAGATGGAGGTGACAGCCCCCTCGAAGTACACCGGGGCGATACTCGGCGACCTGCCGACCAAGCGGGCGCAGGTGGAGAACCAGGACAGCCTGCCCGGCGACATCACCGTGATCTACGCCCGGGCGCCACTGGCCGAGGTGGCCCGGTACGCCGCCCAACTCGGCGGGCTGACCCAGGGGCAAGGCTCCTACGCGATGGAGCTGAGCCACTACGAGACGGTGCCGGCCAACGTGCAACAGCAGATCGTCGCCAAGGCGGCCGTCAAGCACGACGAGGAGGAGTGAGCCGCGGGTAGCGGTTGAACCGGGTGAAGCCCGCGGACGGCCGTCCGCGGGCTTCTTTCGTCGCTCACGGTCGTCCTTGATCCGTCGTTCTCCATCTGTAAAGCTTAAGAGAACCCCGTGCCCCGTCACCTCACCGGGCGTGTCGCATGAATGCGGTCAAGAACTTCTTCGTTGACGACTGGTACTTCGCCATCCCGATGACCCTGATGGCACTGGGGGCGTTCGCCCTGGTCGCGTGGCGGTTCCTGCTGAACGTGTACGCCAAGACCGACCTCGACGCCCTGATGCCCGACCTGCAAGACAACCTCAAGCACAAGGGCGTCCGTGGGGCCGTCGCCCTCTGCCGCGAGGAGAAGGGGTTGATCCCGCAGGTGCTCTTCGTCGCCGGACTGGAGGCGGCCGAGCAGGGCGCCTCCGCCATGCGGCGGAGCATGGCCAGTGCCATCGAGCTGGAAATCCTCCCCAGATTGAACTTCCTGCTCGCCCCGATCCTGGCGATCGCCAAGATCGCCACGATGGTCGGGCTGCTCGGCACCGTCATCTCGATGATTAACACATTCAACGCGATCTCCGAGGCCAAGGGCGGCGACCCCCGCGGCGTCACCAGCCAGGCCGGGGCGATCGGGCTGGCGCTCTTCGCCACCGCGATGGGGCTGATGACCGCCATCCCGCTCGTCTTCTGCCACGTGATGTTCAAGGACTGGATCGTCCGGTTCGAGACGCGGATGAAGGCCGCTGCCCAGAAGCTCATCGCCCTCGTGCAGAACACGAGACCGAGCGCCGGATAATGTAGTCCGCTCGCTCCGCGAGCGGGTGGCGAAGACCGCTCGCGGAGCGAGCGGACTACACAGGGGACCGGGATGGCCGCGCCGCAGAGCTTCGACGTCTGGTTCGTCACCGCCGACACCGTCTACCGCGGCGTCCCCTACGGGGTCATGACCGGGTGGGCCGAGCAGGGCCGCGTCGCCGCCGACGACAAGGTCCGCCCGGCCGGCACCGAACAGCCTTGGACGCGGATCGGCGATCACGCACTCCTGGCCGACTTCCTGTACCGGCCGCGACCCGCCGCGCCGGCCGACACAGCGGAGCAGCTCCAACCGGTCGAGATGGACATCGGCAAGCGGTACGAGGAGGAAGAAGACGACGTGGACATGATTCCGTTGATCGACATCAGCCTGGTGCTGCTCATCTTCTTCATGATGACGACAGCGGTGGCCGCCCTCTCTCCGGTGAACGTGCCGGACATGCACTACGCCTCCGAGCTGGGCAAGGACGCCGACGCGCTGACGATCCACATCGACAAGCGCGCCGACGGCGAGGTCTTCTTCGCGGTGCGGGTCGGCGACCGGCTCGCCCCGGAGGACAACAACCTCGCTACCCCCGAGGAGATGCTGGCGCGGCTGGACGTGCGGCTGTCCGAGGCCCAGCGGCCGCCGGAGGTGCGGATCGCCTGCCACCGGGAGTTGCCGCGGAGTTGGGTCCGCGACGTGGCCCGCGAACTCCACAAGCGGAAGGAGAAGGAGCAGATCGCCTCCTACAGCGCCGAAGTCAACGAGCAGAAACAATAACCTGGGACCGCGGCCGTCCCGGCCGCTCTTAACGAGCGCGTCGGGGGCCTGTGGCGACACCCGGGCGCCCCGACCCGCGTAGCAAGAGCGGCCGGGGCGGCCGCGCTCCCAGGGGAGACGCAGATGAGCACCTGGTACGTCCGACACGAAGGCTCCCCGACGGCGACCGAACTGCCGTCCGCCCAGCGCGTGCTGGAGGGGCTGCGCGATGGCGACTGGGAGCCGACCGACGAGGTCCGCGGCCCGGCCGAATCGGGCTGGCGGTCGATCGAGGACCACCCGCAGTTCGCCGAGGCGGTCGCCGACCTGGAGCCGCCCCCGCCGCCGCACCCGGACGAGACGCGGCTGGACATGAACCCGCTGATCGACGTGGCGCTGGTGCTGTTGATCTTCTTCATCCTGACCGCGACCTACACCACGCTGCGCCGGGCGATCGAGCTGCCGCCGGAGCCGTCCGAGCAGAAGGGCAAGCCGCAGCAGGTCGTCCAGTTCGAGGACATCAAGGACCGGGTGTTCACGGTGAAGGTGCGGATGGAGGAGGGCAAGCCGGTCATCAAGATCGAGGACCGGGTCGTGCTGCTCGACGAGATCGACGGCGCCATGCAGGAGTACGTCCGCAGCACCGGCCGCAAGGAACTGTGGGCGGACATCGCCCCGGACGTGCCCTGGGGGATCGAGGCGAAGATCTACGACGCCGCGAAGGGGGCCGGCGTGCACCAGATCTACTGGCCGAAGGGACGATAGAAGGCATTCACCACAAAGGCACAAAGGTCACACAAAGGAGACACAAAGGAAGACAGGCTCTTGTCTTCTTTGTGTGTCTTTGTGTGACCTTTGTGCCTTTGTGGTGAATGCATTTCTTCCGGTGGTCAGCGCTTCGCCCGCTGCTCGATGACTTGGATTTCGTACTGCCCGCCCCGCACCACCACCTGGAAGACCGTCTCCTCGATGTTCTCCGGCTGGCGGTTGCGGTACGTCTTCTCCTTGCGGGACAGGTCCGCCTCCAACTCCACCGGGAAGAACGCCCAGAACACCGGCGGCGTGTAATCCAGCCCGAGCGCCTCGGCGACCCCCTGCACATTGTCCCGGCGGAAGTCGCTGAACTGAATCTGCCGCGACAGGTTAGCGATGTCGCCGTCCGTGGCCACGGTGCCCGGCTTAGGGTTCGCCAGGTCGCGGAAGATGTACATCTGCTTGTTGCTGTCCTTGACCGGGACCAGCACCACCGCCTTCATCGACTGGAGTTGGTTGAGGTAGTCCCGCCCGCCGGTCGTGCGGAACCGCAGTACCCACCGCAGCGACCGCGCCCGCGTGCTGTCCGACCCGGTGCCACCGACACCCGCCCCCTTGCCGTCGTTGCCTTGCCCCGGGCCGGTCCCGGAACCCTTCTTCTGACCCAGGCCGAGCAGTTTGTCGCGGAGTTCTTTATCCAGCGCGCCGTACCGCGCGGCCGCTTCATCCGAGATGGCGATGTCCTCGGATGGGTCGGTGATCTTGAGGACTTCCTTGAGCTCGTTCTTCACCTCGGGGAGTTGATCCCGGGGCAATATCTGCGCGTAGTCCTCCACTTTTGGTGCATACAGTCCGATGGTTGCGGGGTTTTCAACTCCGCCATCGGTCGGCGACCCCTCGCCGAAGTCGTTCGGCCCGCCCACGCCGAGGACGATCGGCACGGGCTTCGTGTCGGCGGGCCGCATCGCCGCCCAGACGACGAACACGATGAGCATGAACCCGACGCTCAGCGCCAGGACCGCAATCAAGAGCGAGGTCGGGAATTCGAGGTGCTGGTTGTAGCGCTGCCAGAAGGTCGAGTCCGGCGGCACGGCGGGGGGGGCCGTGTCCCCGTCGGGCCGGAGTTCGAGGGTCGGGGCGTCGGTCGGCGGGGCGGACATGGCGGCCTCCACGCGGATGGGTGTTCGCCAGTCCTCAACGTACCCGATGCGGAAGGGTTTGCAACTCCGCGCACGAGAAAGCCCCGGGACCACGGCCCCGGGGCTTGCAACCGTTACTTCTTCACCTCGTACTCGGCGTCGATCACGTCGTCGCCGCCCTTCTTCGGCTCCGCCGAGGGCGTCGCCTCTGGGGCGCCCGGCGACTGCTGGGCCTGTTGGCTGTAGAGGTGCTGCGACATCGCCTGGGCCGCCTGCGTCAGCTCGTCGGACGCCGTCTTGATCGCCGACAGGTCCGTCCCCTTGACCGCCTCCTTGACCTTCTCGACCGCCCGCTCGATCGCCGCCTTGTCGGCCGCGCCGATCTTGTCGCCGTGCTCCTTCAAGAGTTTCTCGACCTGGAAGGCGCGGTTCTCCGCCTCCACCTTGGCGTCGGCGAACTCCCGCTTCTGCTTGTCCTCGTCGGCGTGCGACTCGGCGTCCCGCTTCATCTTGTCGATCTCGGACTGCGACAGTCCGCTCGACTGCTCGATGCGGACCTTGTTCTCCTTGCCGGTCCCGAGGTCCTTCGCGGAGACGTGCAGGATGCCGTTGGCGTCCAGGTCGAACGTCACCTCAATCTGGGGCACCCCGCGCGGGGCCGGCGGCAGGCCGTCCAGGTGGAACTGGCCGATCTTGCGGTTGTCCTGGGCCATCGGCCGCTCGCCCTGGAACACCTGCACCTCGACCGACGGCTGATTGTCGCCGGCCGTGGTGAAGGTGTTGCCCTTCTTGGTCGGGATGGTCGTGTTCTTCGGGATCAGCACCGTCATCACCCCACCCAGCGTCTCGATCCCCAGCGACAGCGGCGTCACGTCCAGCAGCAGCAGATCGGACTTCGACCCGAGCAGGAGCTGCGCCCCCTGGATGGCGGCGCCAATGGCGACCACCTCGTCCGGGTTGACGCCCTTGTGCCCCTCCTTGCCAAAGACCTCCTTGACCAACTGCTGCACCCGCGGCATTCGGGTCATGCCGCCGACCAGCACCACCTCGTCGATCTGGTTCGGCTTCAGGCCCGCGTCCTGGAGCGCGGTCATCACCGGCTTCTTGCACCGCTCGATCAGGTGGTCCACCATCCGCTCGAACTGGGTGCGGGTGACGGTCAGCATCAGGTGCTTCGGCCCGCTGGCGTCGGCGGTGATGAACGGCAGGTTGATGTCCGTCTGCGGCTGCTGCGACAGGTCCTTCTTGGCCCGCTCGGCGGCTTCTTTCAACCGCTGCATGGCCATCGGGTCCTTGCGCAGGTCGATGCCGTTCTCCTTCTTGAACTCGTCGGCGATGTAGTCGATGAGCACCTGGTCGAAGTCGTCGCCGCCCAGGTGGGTGTCGCCGTTGGTGGACTTCACCTGGAAGACGCCGTCCTCGCCGACCTCCAGCACCGAGATGTCGAACGTCCCGCCGCCCAGGTCGAAGACGGCGATCTTCTCGTCCTTCTTCTTGTCCAGCGCGTAGGCCAGGGCCGCGGCGGTCGGCTCGTTGATGATCCGCATCCGCTGCTTGGTCTTCTTGCCGGTCTTCGGGTCCTCGATCTCCCACTCACTGTCGAACCCGGCGATCGTCGCCGCGTCAATGGTCGCCTGCCGCTGCGCGTCGTTGAAGTACGCCGGGACCGTGATGACCGCCTTGCGGACCGTGTGCCCCAGGTACGCCTCGGCCGCCTCCTTGAGCTTGCGGAGGATCATCGCCGAGTTTTCCGGCGGCGTGTACTGCTTGCCGTCGATGTCCACCTTCACGAGGTCGTTCGGCCCGCCGACGATCTTGTACGGGACCAGCTTCTCCTCGCTCTCGACCTCGTTGTGCCGGCGGCCCATGAACCGCTTGATCGAGTAGATCGTCTTCTGCGGGTTGGTGATCGCCTGCCGCTTGGCCGGGTCGCCGACCAGCCGGTTGCCGTCCTTGGCGAACGCCACCACGGACGGGGTGATGCGGTTCCCCTCCTGGTTGGCGATGACCTTGGCCTCGTTCCCTTCCATGACCGCGACCACGGAGTTGGTCGTGCCGAGGTCGATGCCGATGATTTTTTCTTCTGCCATGTGTCAGATGCTCCTATTCCGGTGGGCCGAGTCCGAGTTTGTAATTGGTGTCTTGTGAACCTTTTGCAACTCATGTGCCGGGCATCTGCTTGCCCGGCCACTGGCCGCAAGCTCTTGTTTTCACAACGCTTCTGTCGAACGTCCCGCCCAGAATCGGACTTCGGTCTGCCAAAGTGGCATCGGACGGGCTTATCCTGCCAGTCAGAGAGCCTATCCCCCATGTGGGATTCGCTTTTACGTCGAATTCATAGGTATGAACTCGCCCGGTGCCCACCGCCGCGACGACCGGCATAACCGGTCCAATTCGCCAAACTTCCCGCCGGTCTACCCATCGCATTCGTTGACGGTAACTACTGGGGGCAATACGATTGCAGGAAATTTGCCCTCCCCGGCCACCCCACCGAACCCGATCATGGCGCGCAAACACGAATCCGGCTCGGACGGCGGGTCAGCCGACCGGGCCAGCGCCGCGAACCTCAAGGCGCTGCGCGTCCAGATCGACAAGCACGATCTGCAAATCCTGGAGTTGCTCAACAAGCGCGCCAGCATCGCGGCGCAGATCGGGAAGGTGAAGTCCGACGCCGGTGGCGAGGTGTTCAGCGCCGCCCGCGAGGAGGAGGTGCTCGACAACGTCCTCCGCGCCAGCAAGGGGCCGCTCGCGGAGGTGACGCTCAAGGCGATCTTCCGCGAGCTCATCAGCGGTTGCCGGGCGTTGCAGCGGGTGCAGCGGGTGGCGTTCCTCGGGCCGGAGTACAGCTACAGCCACCTGGCCGCCCTGGAGCGGTTCGGGCAGGCGGTCGAGTTCGTCCGCGTCGGGTCGATCCCGGCGGTGTTCGAGGAGGTCGGCCGCAAGCACGTCGATTACGGGCTGGTGCCGCTGGAGAACACGACCGACGGGCGGATTGCCGACACACTCGACTGCTTCGTGCGGATGCCACTTATCAAGATTTGTGCCGAGGTCCGGCTGCGGGTCCACCACCACCTGCTCTCCAACGCCCAGCAGACCGACATCCGCCGGGTGTACAGCAAGGCGCAGGCGCTCTCCCAGTGCCGGCACTGGTTGGGCAAGAACCTGCCGCAGGCGACGCTGCACGAGGTCTCCAGCACGGCCGACGCGGCCCGGCTGGTGCAGACCGACCCGCACGCGGCCGCGGTCGCCAGCCGGGAGGCGGCGGTTCGGTACGGGCTGCGGGTGCTCTTCAGCAACATCGAGGACCACCCGGAGAACGAGACGCGGTTCGCGGTGATCGCCCCGCACGACTCGGCCCGGACCAGCCACGACAAGACGGCGGTGCTGTTCCAGGTGCCGCACACCCCGGGGTCGCTGGCCGACGTGTTGCAGGTGTTCAAGTCGAACAAGATCAACCTGACGTGGATCGAGTCGTTCCCGTTCAAGGACGCCAAGGGGGAGTACGTCTTCTTCGCCGACTTCGACGGCCACCACGAGGACGCGAAGGTGAAGAAGGCGCTCAAGTCGCTCGAAGCGGTCTGCGAGTCGGTCTCCGTCCTCGGCTCCTTCCCGGTCGCCAAGCCCACCGAGTAGGGGCGAGGGGCAAGGGGCAAGGGGCAAGAATACCCGCCCTCCGCACCCCTGCCCATTGCACTCTCCCGCAAGTACCATGTCACTTAACGCCCGGCGGCAGACCATTCCGGCTTGCCCCTTGCCCCTTGCCCCTCGCCCCTTCCCGCCATGATCCTCGTCATCCGACCGGACGCCTCGCTGGAGCAGATCGAGCACGTCATCGAGCGGGTCCGCGAGCTGGGGTTCACCCCGCACGTCAGCCGCGGCGAGAGCCGGACCATCGTCGGCGTCATCGGCGACGAAACCAAGACGATGCCGGAGAACTTCTCGGCCATCCCGGGGGTCGAGCAAGTGCTGGCGATCATGAAGCCGTTCAAGCTCGCCAGCCGGGAGTTCAGCAAGTCGGACAGCGTCGTCTACGTCGGCAAGGTGCGGATCGGCGGCGGCAGCCTGGCGATGATCGCCGGGCCGTGCGCGGTCGAGAGCTACGACGTGATGGACACCATCGCCCGGTACGTCAAGGCCGGCGGGGCGAACATCCTCCGCGGCGGGGCGTTCAAGCCGCGGACCAGCCCCTACGCCTTCCAGGGGATGGGCGAGGACGGCCTCAAAATCCTCCGCGATGTCGGCGACAAGTACGACCTGCCAATCGTCACCGAGGTCATGGACCCGCGGCAGGTGGAACTCGTGGTGAAGTACGCCGACATGCTCCAGCTCGGCGCCCGGAACATGCAAAACTTCGACCTGCTCAAGGAGTGCGGCCGGACGAAGACGCCGGTGCTGCTCAAGCGCGGGATGAGCGCGACCGTTAAAGACTTGCTGATGAGTGCCGAGTACGTCCTGGCGGAGGGGAACAAGGACGTGGTGCTGTGCGAGCGCGGCGTGCGGAGCTTCGAGGACAGCACGCGGAACATGCTCGACATGTCGGCGGTGCCGAACGTCAAGGGGCAGAGCCACCTGCCGATCATCGTGGACCCGAGCCACGCCACCGGCCGGCCGGACCTGATCCCGAGCATGTGCCGGGCGAGCGTCGCGGCCGGCGCCGACGGGGTGCATGTGGAAGTGCATAACTGCCCCGAGAAGGCGCTTTCCGACGGGCCGCAAGCGCTGCTGCCGCACCAGTTCCTTGACCTGATGGGGGATTTGCGCCGGCTGGCCGCGGCGCTCGACCGGGAGTTCGCGGCGCCGAGCGAGAACTGACACCCCCAAGCCCACCCGTGGCCACGGGTGGGCTTGTTGGAGTTCGACATGCCCCGTCCAAAGTTCATCGCCGGCAACTGGAAGATGTACACCACCCGCACGGCCGCCCAGGAACTGGCGGCCGCGGTTGCCAAGGGCCACCCGGCGACCTCCGCCACCCGGGTCGCCGTCTGCCCCCCCTTCCCCTGGTTGACCGCCGTCTCCGACGTGCTCAAGAACTCCTCAGTCGCCCTCGGCGCCCAGAACTGCCACTACGAGGCGGAAGGCGCTTACACGGGAGAAGTCAGCCCGCAGATGCTCCTCGACGCCGGCTGCGGGTACGTGATCGTCGGCCACAGCGAGCGCCGCCACGGGTTCGGCGAGACCGACGCCTTGCTCAACAAGAAGGCGAAGGCCGCACTCGCCGCCGGGCTGTCGGTCATCTTCTGCGTCGGCGAGTTGCTCGACGAACGGGAGGCGAACCGCACCGAGGCGGTCCTCGACCGGCAGCTGACCGCCGGGCTGGTGGACATCCCGGCCGAGCACCTGGGCAAGCTGGTCATCGCCTACGAGCCGGTCTGGGCGATCGGCACCGGCAAGGTCGCCACCGCCGAGCAGGCCCAGGCGGCACACGCCTACATTCGCTGGAAAATATCCGGGCAGTTCAGCGAGAACGTGGCGAGTTCGCTTCTCATCCAGTACGGCGGGTCTGTGAAGCCGGACAACGCCGCCGGGCTGCTGTCCCAGCCGGACGTGGACGGGGCGTTGGTCGGCGGGGCCAGCCTGAAGGCCGAGACGTTCCTGGCGATCGTATCGGCAGCGTAGTAGGCACACTCCGTGTGCCGTTCTTCGGCTGACGGCACACGGAGTGTGCCTACTACGCTGGGTTGCCCTTCCCGGCTGGCTGCAAGCTTCGTACCATAACCGTTCATCCACCGCCCGACGGGGCCGTTCCCGTGCCGGAGGTCTTTGCCGTGCCGCTGTTCGCCAATGCGTCCACCTGGTCGGTCCTGCTCAATGTGGTCGTGTTGCTGCTGAGCATCCTGCTGATGTTCATCGTGCTGATCCAGCGCGGCAAGGGGGGCGGGCTGGCCGGGGCGTTCGGCGGGGTCGGCGGGTCCAGCCCGTTCGGCTCCCGGGCCGGGGACACGTTCACCAAGATCACCCTGTACATGGCCGCCGTGTGGGTCCTGTTCATCATGATCCACGTCAAGGTGGCCCAGATGGACGGCAAGAGCGAAAGCCAGCGGCCGACTATCTCCTCCAACCCGTAACCCCCGGAGCCTGCCGGCCGTGTTGTTCAGCATGACCGGGTTCGGCGAGGCCCGCGCCGGTGGCGAGGGGTTCGCTGTTGGCGTCGAGGTGCGGTCGGTCAACAACCGCCACCTGAAGGTCACCGTCCGCGGCACCGACCCGTACCCGCTGCTGGAGCCGGAGCTGGAGAAGGTGGTCCGCCGATTCGTCCGCCGCGGCACCCTGCTCGTCCAGGTCCGGGTGGACCGGCAGGCGAAGCCCGGCGAGTCGCGGCTAAACGTCGGCGCCCTGAGGGCGTACCTCGACCAACTGCGGTCGGCTTGCCAGGAGGCCGGCACCCCGGAGCTGCTGCCGCACCTGGCGGCCGGGGCGCTGGCCCTGCCTGGCGTCGCCCCCGAGCCGGGGCTGTCCGGCGGTCTCCCCGAAGAGGAGTGGCCGGTGGTCGAGCGGACACTCGAACAGGCACTCCAACGGCTCGACACCGCCCGCAAGGAGGAAGGTCGGGCGATGGGCAACGAGTTGTTCCTGCACCACCGGCACCTGACCGACCAGCTGGCGCTCATCACCCAGCACATGCCGGGCGTGCTGGCGAACTACCGCGACCGGCTGCTGGAGCGGGTCAAGCAGGCGGTGGCCGACGCCGGGGTGACGCTGGAGCCGGAGCACCTGATCCGGGAGGTGGCGCTGTTCGCCGACCGGACGGACGTGGCCGAGGAGACGAGCCGGCTGGCCGCCCACCTGGACTCCTTCGCCGAGTTGGTCCGCACCGGCGCCGAGGGGGCCGGTCGGCGGCTGGAGTTCGTCGTTCAGGAGATGGGCCGCGAGACCAACACCCTCGGCTCGAAGGCGGGCGATGTGACCGTCTCCCGCCATGTGGTCGAGATGAAGGCGACGCTGGAGAAAATCCGCGAGCTGGTGCAGAACGTGGAGTAAGGGGCAAGGGGCGTGGGGCGAGGGGCAAGGGCCCCGAGGGTGTCCCGCGATCGGCTTGCCTCTCACGCTGGCCCCTGGCCCCATGCCCCTTGCCCCTCTGATCGTGCTGTCCGGGCCGAGCGGGGTCGGCAAGACGACCCTGATCGACGAGCTGCTGCGAACGTCCGCGCTGCCGCTGCGGCGCGCGGTGACGGCCACGACCCGAGAGCCGCGGCCCGGCGAGCGCGACAGGGAGCACTACCACTTCTGGACCCGCGAGCGGTTCCGGGAGGCGATCGCCCGCGGCGAGATGCTCGAGTACGCCGAGGTCCACGGCAAGGACTTCTACGGCACCCCACGGAGCGAGGTGGACCCACACCGGGCGGCCGGCGAGTGCGTGATCCTGGTCATCGACGTGCAGGGGGCCGGGCAGATTCGGGCCGCGTACCCCGGGGACAACCTGTCGGTGTTCGTCTACCCACCGACGTTCGACGACCTGGAGCGACGGTTGCGCGGCCGGGGCGAGTCGGAGGAGTCGATCCACCGCCGGCTGGAGACGGCCCACGGCGAGTTGGCCCGCCGCGGCGAGTACGACGTGCAACTGGAGAACGGCGACCTGGCCGCCACGGCGAGGGCGCTGGAAGCAATCATTCGGAACGAGTTCCACACGAGGGGTGCTGACCCATGCTCGACGAGCTGAAGGAAGAGGAGATCGTCAACAAGGTGGGCGGGCGGTTCAAGCTCTCCACCCTGATTCAGAAGCGGATGGTCGCCCTGAACACCGGGGCCAAGCCGCTGGTGGATGTGAAGTCCGGCGACCGGCTGGCCGTCGTCCTCCAGGAGATCCTGCAAGACAAGATCTACCTGGACGCGGCCGACAACCTGCACACGACGAACATGACCGCGACGGCCAACCTGCCGGCCGCGTTCCTGCCCGGCGGCGCCCCGCCGGCCGCCGCGGCCGAGGAGTGACAAAGGTGGGGCAGGCATTCCTGCCTGCCCCGTAGGTCTGGGCAGGCAGGAATGCCTGCCCCACCGACCGGCTCGAACCGTGTCCGCCCGGGCGGCGTACTGGTAGAACGAGACCACACGCGCTCGACCAGTCGCCGCACCCGGGTCCACCCATGCCCGAATCCCCGCCGCGCCTCGCCTCCGCCGACCCCAGCAGCCAGCCGGGGTACGCCCCACTCTCCTGGACCGCCGTCGCGGCCCTGGCGCTGGCAGTCGGCTACGCCCTGGTGATGGCGGTCGTCCTGTTCTCCGCGCTCCGCCGCGGGCAGCAGGTGATCGAGCCGGTGCTGCTGTTCCTCCCGGCCCTGGTGGTGGTGCTGGCGTTCGTCGCCCGCCGCCAGATCCGGGCGTCCGAAGGGACCCGGGTCGGGGAGCGGTACGCCAACCTGGCGTGGTGGATCGCCGTCGTCTGTGGGCTGGGGTACGTCACGTACCTGTTCACGGTCGAGTTCCTCATCCGCCGGCAGGCCGACCAGGAGTTCGTCACCTGGTCGAACTACCTCAAGGACCTCAACCCGAAGGACCCGAAGGACCCGAACTTCTTCCACGCCGTCCACATGACCCTGGACCCCGGCGTCCGCGGGTCGGTGCCGGCGGGCGACCCGTCCAAGATCGAGGCGACCTTCCGCGACGCCGTGGTCGGCATGCGCGGGATGGACCTGATCCGAGTCTGCGCCCGCAACAGCGGGGCCGTCGAGTTCCGCCCGCACGGCCTGCGGGAGTGGCAGCAGAAGCCCAACCAGATCACCTGCACTCTCACCGCCACGCTAGTTACCCCCGAGGGAGAACACCAACTGGTCGTCCCGATGCGGGCGGTGATCGACGAGAAGACCAAGAACCGGCGGTGGCAGATCTCCCCCGAGCGCGAGGGGTACATCAAGTCCCGGGCGCTCTCGCTGTACGGCTGGCAAGTGGAATACCTGGAAGCGACCGGCCGGCAGTTCGCGCAAGACTTCCTCGGCCGGCTCAACAGCCCGGGGGGCGCCCCGTTCGCCTATGCCGCGTTCGTCCACCCGGGGTGGGGGCCGCGACAGGCGGTCGGTCTGCTCGCCGGCCTCCCCGCGCTGGCCGGCAGCCCGGCGACCCTCCTGCCGTACCCCCCGGGCGGGGTTGAGCACCTGACGCAGAAGGTCTTCTCCAAGCCCGGCGGCGGTCCGCACGACCCGTCCGACGTGGCCCGGTTCGTCGCCCTGTGGCGCACCCCTGGCCGGTTCGTCCCCGCCGGCACCTACGCCCGCAACAACCCCGATGTCCACCCGACCCTGTCGCTCGAACAGGACGCGGTCGAGTGCCGGGTGCCGATCGAGGTGCAGCTGGGCGCCCAGCGCGGCGGACCGGGGGCGTCGCTAGCGCGCGGGGCGCTCATCCTCCGGGTGACGCGGGCGTCCATCCCGGACTTCTTCGCCACGCTGGACGCCAACCGCAAGGCGGGGGCGTCTACCGGGCTGTCCGACCGGCCCAGCACCGTGTTCGCCAACCAGGCGATCCCGTGGCGGGTGATCCACATCGAGACCGACCTGCGGCCGGTGTCCCCCCAGGAACTTGGCGAGCCGGAGCGCGGCATGCCGGGCGGGATGCCGGGCGTGTGACCCCGGCGGTCGAGCACCAATCCCGTTCCCGAATGTAGTCCGCTCGCTCCGCGAGCGGTCTTGCTGATCCGCTCGCGGAGCGAGCGGACTACGTTGCGCGTAGAATCTATTAGACCCCGCCCGCGCCGGGCGGGGCGGGGAGTGCGTCGCTATGACGAGTGGGTCCGGGTTCCGCCCGATCGAGGACGCCCTGGCCGACCTGCGGGCCGGGAAGATGGTCGTCCTGGTGGACGACGAGCACCGGGAGAACGAGGGCGACCTCGTGATGGTGGCGGAAGCCGTCACCCCGGAGGCGGTCAACTTCATGGTCCGCCACGCCTGCGGCCGGTTGTGCGTGCCGATGGGCCGGGCGGTCGCCGACCAACTCGGGCTGGAGCTACTCCCCGGAGTGCAGCTCGACCCCGGCGCGACCCCGTTCACCCGCAACTTCGACGCCCGGCACGGGGTGACGACCGGCATCTCCGCCCCCGACCGCTGCCACACCATCCGCGTCTGCGCCGACCCGCGGAGCACTCCCCACGACCTGGTCCGCGACAAGGGGCACGTGGACGGGCTGATCGCCCGCCCCGGCGGCGTGTTGGTCCGGGCCGGGCACACCGAGGGGGTGGTGGACCTGTGCCGGCTGGCCGGGTTCCGCGAGGTCGGCGTCCTGTGCGAGGTGCTCAACGAGGACGGCTCGATGGCCCGGCTGCCGGACCTGCGGGCGTACTGCGACCGGCACGGGTTCACCCTCTGCTCGATCGCCGACCTGATCGAGTACCGCCGGCGGAAGGAGAAGCTGGTCAAGCGCGAGATCGCGCTGAAGCTGCCGACCCCATTCGGCGAGTTCGACCTGTTCGCGTACACGACCCCGGTGGACGCCGAGCCGCACCTGGCGCTGACGCTCGGCGGCGTGGGGGTGGAGACGGCCCCGGGGCTGGTGCCGGTGCAGGACGGGCCGGTGCTGGTGCGGATGCACAGCGAGTGCCTGACCGGGGACGTGCTGCACAGCGCCAAGTGCGACTGCGGGCCGCAGCTCCGACACGCGATGAAGCAGGTGGCCGAGGCCGGCAAGGGGGTGATCGTCTACATGCGCCAGGAGGGCCGCGGGATCGGCCTGCTGAACAAGCTCAAGGCGTACAAGCTTCAGGACGACGAGGGGCTGGACACGGTGGAGGCGAACCGCCGGCTCGGGTTCGCCCCGGACCTACGGCACTTCGGCATCGGCGCGCAGGTTCTACACGACCTCGGAGTCCGGCAGATTCGCCTGCTAACGAACAACCCGCGGAAGGTGATCGGTCTGGACGGGTACGGGCTGAAGATCGTGGAGCGGGTGCCGATCCAGATGCCGGCCGGGGAGCACAACGCCGCGTACCTCAAGGCCAAGCGCGACAAACTCGGCCACCTGCTAGACGACCAGGGGCCGTGACCGCACTCTGCGCACTTCCCGCTGGCGTAGCTGCTTATGTGCGGAAACCGGTCCCTTCAGCCCCACGTTCCCGCTGCTGCGTCTTCTCGAACTCCGCCCGGGTGACGGCCCGACTCCGGCCCTTCTCAATGCGGGCCTGTCGGTCTTCCGAATTCGGGTCGAAGCGGCGGACCTGGGATCGTTTGATCGCCGACAGCCCGACGCCGACGAGGCCAAGGACCACCACCAGCGACCAGGCCGCGACCATCCGCTCCAAGGCGTGGTCGTTCGGCTGTTGCAGGTAAGCGATACTCCAGTACAGCCCGCCGACGGCGGCCAGGCAGCCGAACGCGAGGACCACCAGCGTAGCGGCCGGACCCCACGGCGATCTCGTTTCCTGCAGTTTCGGGAACATGTATCGCTGGTAGTGCCCGCAGGTGGGACCGGGGACCGGGTCGAAATCGTTCTCCAGGTAGGATCGGAGCGTGTCGTCCGCGGCCGATGTCGCGTGATCTTGGGCGCCTTCATCGTTCAGCATGTACACGCTGGTGCCGACACCCGAACCCTCGCGTTCGAGCACGTAGACGTACTCAGTCGAGCAGTTTTCGCACGGCACGAACTTCAGGACCTGGCCGTGCAGTGTCGCGGTATACTTCGTCCAGTAGACCAGAATCATGGGCGGACTCGCTCGGACATAGTTGCTATCCCCGTTGCCGCCTGAGTCGGCATTTGTCCGCACGCCAGCGAACGGCGTTAGCCGCGTCGGCCTTCGGTTGGCAGGCTAACAGCCGGAAGACCACCCCTCAATGGTCTGTGTCGAACCCGCCCGGGTCACGACACCGGCGGGTAGCCCAGGCTGCGTCGGATAGTGGAGACCTGACCGAGGTGCATGGCGGTGTGCAGGGCCATGAACAGCAGCGCCTCACCCCGGTCCGCGAACAGCGGCGTCTGCATCGGCGACGGTCCCCGCAGCGCCGCCTCGTCGGCCGCCAGGACCGCCGCGATCAGCCGGTCGCGGTGGGCTTCGAAGAGCGCGACCAGTTCCTTCGGGTCGCCGTATCCCTTCTGATCCACGGCCGCGGTCCGGGTCGGGGTGAACCGCTCCTCGAACCCGTCCGGGACCGCCGGCAGGTCGGCCGCCCCCAGCCAGCCGAGCGACCGGCGGTCGGTGCGGACCAGGTGGCCGACGATCCAGGCAGCGGTGTTGCCGCCGGGGCACGGCGGGTGCTCGAATTCGCTCGGTTTCAGGTCGTCGAGGTAACGGTGGAAGAGCGCCTTCGAGGTCCGCAGGGCGTAGGCGATCGCGTCCTTCGGGGAGACGAACATGGTGAAACCCTCCGCTTCGTAGGTCGGGTCGAGTCTTCGAAGCCCGACGTCTGGTCCCCCTCTCCCCGTTGGGGAGAGGGGTTAG
>DASSAT010000141.1:0-7156 GCA_035699305.1 Fimbriiglobus sp.
GGTCCGCTCGCTCCGCGAGCGGACGTCCGGGCACGGAGTGACCGGACCACGTTACACCGTCCGCCCCTTGAGCAGTTGCTTCCCCAGGACCGGATCGCGGTCGGTGAGCGGTCCGTCGGCGGCGTCGCGGGTCAGGCACCGGGCGTACATCTCGAACTTCGCGTCCAGGTCGTCGGCGTGGTGCAGGATCAGCACCTCGGGGATGGCCGGCAGCCGTGGTGATCCCCACTCCGGCCGCGTCAGATGCGTGACGATGACGTGTTCCAGGAGCATGAGCAACTCCGGGTTCAGGTCCGGCACGTCGCGCGCGGCGTCCCGCACCAGGTCTCGCCCGAGGAACAGGTGCCCGAACAGGTGGCCCGGCACCGTCGGCTCGGGCGGCTGGCCGGGTTCGCCGACGGCCAACTCCGCGGCCCGGCCGATGTCGTGCAGGACCGCCCCGGCGGCGATCAGGTCGCGGTTGAGCGGCGGCGTCAGTTCCGGGTAGTGGGCAGCGTATCGGTCCGCCAGCATCAAGGCGGATCGCGTGACGGAGAGCGTGTGTTCGAGCCACCCGCCAGGGAACGGGTAGAACGTCCGCGGGTGGGCCGGCAACCGCTTCAGGGCGTCGGCGTGCCGGTCGAGCAGAGCCAGGATCAGCTGTCGCAGCGGCGCGTCCTTCACCTCCGCTTCGGCCAGCCCGCGCAGTTGGCCGAACATCTCGTCGGAGTCGAACCGCGACCGCTCGATCAGGTCCGACTCACGGAACCCGTCGGCCCGGTCTTCGTCGCGGACGAACCGCACCTGATGCAGCTCGACCTGAGGGCCGTACCGCTCGTGCTCGCTGTACGCGCCGCGGACTTTGAACATCATCCCTGGCTGCCAGTCGCTTTCGCACTCGGCGTAGAACGGGCTGTCGGCCCACACCTTCGCCTCGGCGATCCGCCGCAGGTCGCGGAAGCGGCAGGTGAAGTAGGGCTTGCCGTCGCGGGTGGTGCCGCGGACCTTCTCGGCCAAGAGCGCGAAGAAGTCGGCCGGCGGCCCCGGCCGGAGCTGGTGCAGCGGCACGACGGCGGGCTTGGGCCGGGACATGGGGCCTCCGGGCGCGGCGGGTCAGCGGGCGGCGCCGGCCCGCAGCCGGTCCCCGACCTGCCCGAGGACCTGGTGGGCGACCTGGTTAGGGTGGTAGCCCGCCGGCAGCTTGACGAACAGCTTGCCGTGCTGCTCGCAATAGTCCTTGACGTTCTGGTAGTCGTGGTTGGACCACCGGGTCGTCAGTAGAACGACGGCCACCTCCGGCCGGGCGATCGGCGCCTCGAACACGCTGGTCGAGGTGTGCTCGGGAGTGGACACCCAGTTCAGGTCGGCCAGCCCGAACGCCTCGATCAGCGCCGCCCGCCGGTCCGGGCGGACGTGGCCGCCGATCAGCACCGCCTCCCGACCCCTCAGGAGAGAGGCGACCTCGGCGACCTCCGGGGTCGGTGGCTCGACGACGTCGGGAACGTCGTCCGACGGCCGCTCGTCCAGGTAGCGGTCGATCTCGCGGAACACCCGGGCGACGGCCGGCGACAGGTCGAGGTCTTCCGGCAGCTGGTCCCGGACGGGGAGCAGCAACTCCCGTAGTTCGACGTTGCTCGGCGGCAGCCCGGCCGCCACCGCCTCGTCGATCAACTCGACGATCCGGGGCCACTCGCCGGCGCCGTCGTCCGGCCGGTCGCGGAGCTTGGTCAGCTTGTGCCGCAGGTTCTGGACGGCCTTGCGGCGGACCTTGTCGTGCTCGCCGGCCTGACGCAGCCGGGCGGCGACCTCCGCGACCCGGCGGGCAACGTCCGGCCAGCTCGCCGGGTCGGTCCGGTGGTCGCGCTTCAGGTAGCGCGGGACGTACACGTGCAGCCGACGGGTTTCCTCAATGACCCGGATGTAAAGCTGGACCTGTTCGAAGTCCTGCTGGACGGTCTGGGTGTCGGCCACGGCGTACCACAGGACGGACTGGGCCTCGGCGGCCAGCGCCAGGACGTCCGGGGTGGCGCGCTCGGCGAGGCCGGCGGGCGCCTGCTCGCACGCGGCGAGCAGGTCCGCGGCGGCGGCGGCGGTATGGAACCCGCCGGCCAGGTCGGCCCACACCTTCGGCGGCGCGACCGACGGCGGGGTGTAGCGCGGGTCGAGCATCCACAGGAAGCAGTTGGGCAAGACGGCGGCCCGGTGGGTCAGGTCCGCCTCCTCGAACGCGCCGACCGGCTCCGCACTCAACCGCCGGGCGATGAGGCCGGCCGCGTCCGCCTTGAGTCGGCAGCGGGCGACGAGCACCGAGAGCGGGACCAGGTCGGGTTCCCGGTCCTCCTCGTCCTCGGAGGTGAGCAGGACCACCGGCTCGGCCGGCGGCGGGCTGGGGAGCGACGGTGGTATGTCCAGCGCGGGGGGCGCCGCGGCGGGGGCCGGCTCCGGCGGGGGCGTCTCGGCGGGTCGGGGGGCGTCGATCCAGTCCGCCAGGGCGCGCGCGAAGTCGGCGAGTTCGCGCCTCAGGGCCGGGTCCCGGTCCAGGACCGCAGCGAACCGGGCGACGAGGGGGGCGATCGCGGTGAGCAACTCGGGTGACATAACGACAAAAAAAAGTAACCACGGCGGGCGACCTCGGCTCAGGTTAGCCGAGTCGCCCGCCGTGGGCTAGGGGGGTGACTGATCCGGGTCCGGCTCACGCGCTGAGCTTGTCGGCCGGCTTCTCGACCGGCGGCGGGGCAAACATCGACTTGCGGCCGCGGATCACCTCGGACGTGACCAGGTGCCGGCCCTTCCGCTCCAGTTCGGGCAGCTCGTACATCACATCGAGCATGATCTCCTCGACGATCGCCCGCAGGCCGCGCGCCCCGGTGTCCCGGGCCTTGGCCAGCCGGGCGATCTCCCGCAGCGCGTCCGGCTCGAAGTCCAGCTCCGCCCCCTCCATCTCGAAGAGCTTCTGGTACTGCCGCACCAGCGCGTTCTTCGGCTCGGTCAGGATGCGGATCAGCGCCTCCTCGTCGAGCGGGTCCAGCGGGGCCAGCACCGGCAGCCGGCCGATGAACTCGGGGATCAGCCCGAAGTCGGTCAGGTCGTCGGCCGTCACCTGATTCAAGAGGTCGCCGAGCGTCTTGTCGCGGTGGTCGTGGGTGGCCCCGAACCCGATCGTCTTCTTACCGATCCGCTTGGAGATGATGTCGTCCAGCCCGACGAACGTCCCGCCGCAGATGAACAGGATGTTCGACGTGTCCACCTGGATGTACTGCTGCTCCGGGTGCTTGCGGCCGCCCTGCGGCGGGACGTTGGAGACGGTCCCCTCCAGCATCTTCAGGAGGGCTTGCTGGACGCCTTCGCCGGACACGTCGCGGGTGATCGAGACGTTCTGCGAGGTCTTGGCGATCTTGTCGATCTCGTCGATGTAGATGATGCCGCGCTGCGCCGCCTCGATGTCGAAATCGGCAGCGTGGAGCAGCTTCAGCAGCAGGTTCTCCACGTCCTCGCCGACGTACCCGGCCTCGGTCAGGGTGGTGGCGTCGCCGATGGCGAAGGGCACATCAAGGACCTTCGCCAGCGTCCGGGCCAGCAGCGTCTTGCCGGAGCCGGTCGGGCCGATCAGCAGGATATTCGACTTCTCGACCTCGACGTCGGACCGGGCCGCCTCGCCCAGGGAGAGGCGCTTGTAGTGGTTGTGGACGGCGACGGAGAGGACCTTCTTGGCCCGCTGCTGGCCGATGACGTACTGGTCGAGCTTCTCCTTGATCGACCGCGGGGACGGGGTGCTGGCCGCGGCCGCCGCCTTGCCGGACCCGCGGCGCTTGCGCTCCTGCTCGATGATCGACTGGCACAGGTCGATGCACTCGCCGCAGATGTACACATCCCCCGGTCCCTCGACGAGGGGGCCGACGTCGCGGTGGCTGCGGCGGCAGAACGAGCAGTAGGCGTTGCGATTGCGGCCCGCGGCACCGGGGGGCTTCCGACCCCCGCCGTCGCCGGTTGTACGTTCGGCCATTCGGGCCCCCCGAGTGCTTTAAGTGGGTGCGGTGGTTCGGTCGGCGTCGGTGGTGTCGGTCGCGGAGGCGGATGCTCGACAACTATAGCGTCGCGCGGGCCGGTCCCAAACGCTTCTCCGGTTAATCCGCCCGATCGGCCGCCGTCGGCCCGTGGGGCGTGCTGGTTCTTCCCGGGGCGACACGTGGGGAATCCGGGCAAGGGGCTAGCCGGTCGGCGGTTCCGGCGGGCGGGGGGGCGGGGCGGGTTCGTCCCCGTTGCGGAATTCGGGTGCAGGTTTCGCGCCGGCGGGCCGGTCCACCGCCAGCTCGTGCCGCATCTGGGCGGCGACCCGGTTGCGGACCGCGAGGTACTCCGACTCGGTGATCTCGCCGCGCTCGTACATCATCCGGTAGGACGTGAGGGCGTCGGCCGCCTCCCGGTCCGGGGCGAGCTGCTTCTTGCGCCAGATGTCGGTGACGTAAAGGACGACGGCCCCGCCGAGCAGGATCAGGACCAGAAGCCCGACCGTGACGAGGAACTCGACCGACTGGAACAGCTTCGGGTTGGCGGCCCAGGTCGTGGCCGCGCCCGCTGGGACGGGAACCCCGGACATTGCGCCCTCCTGGCCCCCGCCGACCGGGGCCGGGATTCCGACCCGTCCGGACCGGCGGGCCGTTGCCGGCATTATAACCCCGGGGGCTTGGGCGTCGATTCCGGTTCGACGCGGAATTCCAGCGAACCCCGAGCGGCAGCGAGGGGGTAGGGGGCGAAGACAACCCCTCCCCCCAACCCCCTCCCCGAAGCGGAGAGGGGGAGCCGGAGGGGGTGTCTTTGTCTTCCTCCCCTCCCCGAAGCGGGGAGGGGCCGGGGGAGGGGTTGGCCCCACAACCCCCTCGCTGCCGCTCGGGGTTCGCCAGGATGTGCCCGACTGCGCGGAGGTGCCCACCGCACCGGTTCGGCCGCGCGGGTAAACCTGACGGTCCGCGTTTTCCGCGACGCAGCCCGGCGCCGGGCAAGAGGATGGGGTAACTTTACCACGAGGACCGGGCCGGCCGGGCGGGGGGCCTCGCTTGACCGATCCGGCCGGGGGGCTATAATTTCCACCGCACCAACGGATTGGTGCGATACTTTCCCGGCGTCCAGCCGCGGCACCGTCTGAGGTCTCCCGCCCCACCTTGCAGCGCCCTTCGACGCGCGGCCGCCGACCGTTCCACCCGGCGGCCCGGTCCGGCCTGCTCCACCCGAGCACTGGGGACGACCGGGACTCCGACCCGCCGAGGCCGACCACCGACGCCGGAAAGGATCTGGCCCCCGAGCTTCCCGCTCCCACCCGCGCGCTGTCCCCCGATAGCTGCCCAACCATGCGCGGGGGCTGGACGCTGTTAGGCCCGCACAGGTGTCCCGTGCCGCCCGTTTCGGTGGAACTCAAGAAGCAGGTCAAGGCCGCCAACGACATCGTTGACGTCGTGTCGGGCTACATTCAGACCCACCCGGCCGGGAAGGTCTTCAAGGCCGTCTGCCCGTTCCACAACGACACCCGCCCGTCGCTCCAGATCGACCGCCAGTACCAGAACTACCGCTGCTGGGCCTGCGACGCGCGCGGCGACGTGTTCGACTTCGTGATGAAGCACGAGAAGGTCGAGTTCCCCGAGGCGCTGCGGATACTCGCCGAGCGCGCCGGCATCCGGCTCGACCCGCAGGTGCAGTCGCCCGAGGACCAGGTCCGTGGCCGGCTGCTCGACGCCATGCGCTGGGCCGAGGCGAAGTACCAGGCGTGCTACCTCGACGACCCGCTGGCCGAGGACGCCCGCGACTACCTCGGCGGCCGCAAGCTCTCCGGGGCCACCGTCCGCCAGTTCGGGCTGGGGTTCGCCCCCGTCACCGGCGACTGGCTGGTCCGGCTCGCCGCGAAAGATGGCGTGCCGCCGGACGTGCTGGTCGAGGTCGGGCTGATCGCCGCCCGCGACGAGGGACGGGGGTACTACGACCGGTTCCGCGACCGGGTCATGTTCCCGATCCGCGACGTGCGCGGGCAGACCGTCGGGTTCGGCGGGCGAATCCTGCCTGGCTCGCCGCTCGCCGCCCGCGCCCCGAAGTATTACAACTCCGCCGAGACCCCGCTGTTCCGCAAGAGTGACCTGATCTACGGCCTCGACCTGGCCCGGCACGCCGGGTCGGCCGAGGGCTTCCTCGCGGTCGTCGAGGGCTACACCGACGTGATGATGGCGCACCAGTGCGGGGTGGCGAACGTGGTGGCGACGATGGGCACCGCCCTGACCGTCCAGCACGTCCTGCAACTGCGCCGGTACGTCCCCAAGGTCGTGCTCGTCTTCGACGGCGACGAGGCCGGCGACGCGGCCGCCGACAAGGCATTGGAACTGTTCTGGGCACAGCACGACTTCGGCATCGCCGTCACGACCCTGCCGGATGGCAAGGACCCGTGCGACCTGCTCTCCGGCCCCGACGGGTCGGCGGAGTTCGTGACGTGTCTCACGTCCGCCACCGACGTGCTCCAATTCAAACTCGACTCGCTCCTGCGTCGCCACTCGGAGCCGTCCGTCGAGAACACCAAGCGAATCGTGGACAGCGTGCTCGGTGTGCTGGCCCTGGCGCCGGCCATCCCGAGTGCCTCTGCCCAGGTGAAGCAGGAGCTGCTAGTGTCAAGGTTGGCCCACCGGCTCGGCCTGCGGCAGGAGACGGTCTGGGCCAGACTCGCGGAGTTACGACGGGAGCGCCAACGGAGGGACGCACAGCCCGCGGCGCCGGCGAAGCCGGCTGCCGAGGGGTCGCGGTCCGGGCCGGCCCACCGGGCCGAGCAACAACTGCTGGAACTGCTGCTGGCCGAGCCGGGGCTGGTGCCGGCCGCCGCCGAGGGCGTCTCCCCGGAGACGCTCTCGCACTCGGGCCTGCGGCGGATGCTGTCCGAACTGTACGCGTTGCAGGCCGCTGGGCAGTCACCGGACTTCGACGCCCTGCGGGTCCGGCTGATCGAGATCGACCGGCCGGACCTCGTCGAGGCGGCGCTGCGGCTCCAGTTCAAGGGCCGGCACACCCAGGACCGGCCGGAGTACCTGCGGCGGGTGATCGACTGGTTCGCCAAGGACCGCGCGACGGCCGAGAAGAAGTCGATCAAGGAGCAGTTGGCGACCGCGCCGGGCGACGACGCGAAGGCGATCGAACTGTTGCGGCGGCT
>DASSAT010000142.1:0-6332 GCA_035699305.1 Fimbriiglobus sp.
GACGAACTGCTGGAACTTGCCGACCTCCTCCTGGAGCTTCCCCTTGTTCCCCAGCAGGCTCATCATCGCGCCGAGTTCCTTGAACATGCTCACACCTCGTCGGGGCCAGGGGCGTCCGCGGACCACTGCGGTTGTCGGTCCGTCCGTGGGTCGAACCCGTCGTCCACCCGCACCAGTTGGGCGCCGAGCACGTCGGCGGCCTTGCGGAACAGCGGCAACTGGAGCAGGTCCTTGGCTCGCTGCTCGGGACGGGGCGGCGGGGTCACGGCTGGCGAGGGGACCGCCCCGGCGACCTGCTCGACCCGGACCGACCACTCCTTGCCGGTCGTCCGCTTGAGGACCTGTCGGATCACCTCGATGCCGGACTCACTGGCACACGATTCATATGCTGAACTGTAGCCGGTTGGGAAGCGGATTGCCAGTGAGTTCGGTCCGAGAATTGCAGGCAAACCGGCGCTCCGCAGGTGTGTCCCCCGCATCGGCCCCACGTCTTGCAGCACCTTCTCCCACACCGCCGGGAACTCGTCCGTCGCCCCATCTCCAGTAATGGACGGGGTTTGGTACGTTCCATTAGACCCGATCAGGCCGTTTTTTTTTACGGATGGGGTGGTGGGGTAGTGGGGTGGTGAGGTGGTGGAAGATGGTAAGGCTGCGGAGCCGTTGGCGATCATCTGGGCCAGGGAAGAGACCGACAGCAGCTCATCCATCCGGGTGAGGCGGACGACCGCCACCTCCAGCAACACCTGGGCGTGCGGACTGCCGCGGAGCTTGGCTTTGGTCGCGGTCAGAACGTCCAGTCCAGCCAGGATCGTATCGAGGGTCGTCCCGGCGGCGTGCCGGCGGATCGCCTCGTGCAGGGCCGGGGTGCCGGGCAGGTCGCGGGCGGCATCGCCGGCCACCAGCACCAGCATTAGCCCGCGCCAGTAGTCGATGAGCTGATCGAGCAGTTCGCTCAACTGTAAGCCGCGGTCGGCGGCCGCGGCGGTCTGTTCGACGGCGGCCTTCGCGTCCTGGGCCAGGATCGCGGCGGCCAACTCGGCGACGCGGTCGTCACCTGCGGTGCCGAGCAGCGCGTGGACCGTCTCGACCGCCAGCGGGCCGTCGCTGAACCCGAGCAGCTGGTCAAGCAGCGTCTGAGCGTCGCGCATCGACCCGCCGGCCCGCCGGGCGATGATGTGCAGGGCGTCGTCGTCGGCCTTCAGCCCCTCCCGGACGACGATGTGTTTGAGCGTCGCGAACACCTTCGCCGCCCCAATAGAGGCGAAGTCGAAGCGCTGGCACCGGGAGAGGATCGTGACCGGGATCTTCTGCACCTCGGTGGTGGCGAAGATGAACTTGACGTGCGGCGGCGGCTCCTCCAGCGTCTTCAAGAGCGCGTTGAACGCTCCCTTGGAGAGCATGTGGACTTCATCGACGATGTAGACCTTGTTCCGGGCGCGCTGGGGTCGGAAGCCGACGTTCTGACGGAGTTCGCGGATGTTATCGACGCCGGTGTTGCTGGCGGCGTCGATCTCGACCACGTCCACGTCGTCGCCGGCGATGATGCTCAGGCAGATGTCGCAGGCGTCGCACGGGGTCGGGGTCGGCCCCTTCACGCAGTTGATCGCTTTAGCGAGGATGCGGGCGCAGGAGGTCTTGCCGACCCCGCGGGCGCCGGTGAACAGGTAGCCGTGTGCCACCCGGCCAGAGGACAGGGCGTTGGTCAGGGCTTGCGCGACGTGCTCCTGGCCGATCAGGTCGGCGAACTGCTGCGGCCGGTAGCGGCGCGCGACGACGGTATACGCGGGAGCCGCCGACTCGGCCTTCTCGGCACGGGGAGCGGTCTTCGTCTTGGCCATGTCACACGCCCTGGGCTGGTTGCACGTCCTAGTGTGATCCTACCCGATCTCGGCAGGCCGGCGACAGCCCGGTCCGCGCATCGACCCTACTTACGAACGCACCGCGGCACTCATACCCTCTCCGCTCGCCCCAGGTCAATTGAGGTTCCGGCGTAGGCAACCGCCCCTCCACCCGGCATAATCGATCCCATGTCCTCCGCGCTGCACCTCGCCTACGACCGCGGGACCGTGCTGGTGTCCCTGGGGCCGCCGGGCTTCGACTACGCCGCGCTGCCCGGGGTGCTGTTCGACCCGCGGACCTCGACATATCGCGCCCAGGGCCGGTATTACCGCGCGATCGTCGAGCACTGCATCAAACAAAAGTTGCCGTACACCGACGAGGCGCGCGGCTGGGAGAACAAGGACGCCGGCTGGAAGCTGACCACCGACCGCACCCCTCACCCGCACCAGGCCGAGGCGGTGGCAACCTGGCTGAAGTCCGGTCGCCGCGGCGTCGTGGTACTGCCGACCGGCACCGGCAAAACCTTCGTCGCGCTGCTATGCATCGAGAAGGTGTCCCGGCCGGCGCTGATCGTCACGCCGACCATCGACCTGATGAACCAGTGGTACGCCGAGCTGAAGGACCTGTTCGGCATGGAGGTCGGTCTGCTCGGCGGCGGGTACTACGACTTCAAGCCGGTGACTGTCACCACCTACGACTCGGCGTACATCCACCTGGAGCGGTGGGGGAACAAGTTCGGCCTCATCGTCTTCGACGAAGCCCACCACCTGCCGGGGGCGACGTATCAAGAGGCAGCGGTCGGCAGCCTCGCGCCGTTCCGGCTCGGGCTGACCGCGACCCCGGAGCGGGCCGATGGCGGCGACGCCGTCTTGCCGGAACTCGTCGGCCCGATCGTCTACCGCAAGGAGATCACCGAACTCTCCGGCGAGTACCTGGCCGAGTACCGCACCCAACAGGTGTACGTCGATCTGACGCCGGAGGAGGAGGACCTGTACCGCCGCAGCCGGGAGGAGTACCGGCGGTTCATCGCCGAGCGGGGGATCAGCATCAGCGGCCCGAACGGCTGGCAGCGGTTCATCTTCGAGGCGAGCCGAACGCCGGAGGGCTGGGCCGCTCTGCGAGCGTACCGCGAGCAGAAGCGGGTCGAGCGCTCGGCGTCCGGCAAGTTCAAGGCGTTGGAGGAACTGCTCCGCAAGCACGCCGGCGAACGGGCGCTGATCTTCACCGCCGACAACGCCACCGTCTACCGGATCGCGCGCCGCTACCTCGTACCCGCGATCACGCATCAGACGAAGATCAAGGAGCGCAAGCAAATCCTCGAACGCTTCCACAGCGGCGAATACTCGATCCTCGTGACCAGCCAGGTGCTCAACGAGGGGGTGGACGTGCCGGCCGCGAGCGTCGGGGTCGTGCTGTCCGGGTCCGGGACGATCAAGGAGAACGTGCAACGGCTCGGCCGCATCCTGCGCAAGTACGGCGACAAGCAGGCGGTGCTGTACGAGGTGGTGGCCCGCGGCACAGCCGAGGAGTACACCAGCGACCGCCGCCGGCAACACCACGCATTCCAATGAGAACGAACCACAGAGTCACAGAGGACACAGAGGGAAGACACACAGAGGAAGACAACAAGAGAGTTAGAAAACAGAAGAGAGAGCGTCATCCTGCCGGTGGCCCACAAGCCTGTTTTCCTCTCTGTGTTTCTTCCCTCTGTGTCCACTGTGACTCTGTGGTTCGTTCTTTGGATTACTCATGCTCACCGGCAAGCTCGTCCGTGTCCGGTTCGTCCGGAACAAGCTGACCCCGCTGTACCTCGACCCCCAGAGCAAGAACTGGCTCGGGGTCGCGGAGCAGTTGTTGTTTGCCTTCCGCGACGCCCCGGGCCGCACCCGTGGCGAGTTGGAGGCGGAACTGGCCGACGTCGTCGGCGACGGCCCCGGGCAGTTGGTCCATCAAGGGCTGGCCAAGCTCCTCGAAGACCGCTGCGAGACCGAGGTCGCCGCCGAGGTGCCGCCGGACAAGGTGCGGGAGTCGGTCTTCCGCACCGCCGCCACGCGCCACGCCGCCGCGAAGGCGGGTCAGCCGTTCGACCGCGACGCCGTGCTGGCGACCGTCGCCGCGGAGTTGAAGCTGCTCCCCGAGCAAGTCGATCAGGCGCTCTTCGCCGACCTGCGCGACGAGCAGCGCATCCTCAAGTTTGCCGACTGCACCCCGGATCAACTGCTGCACCGGTACAACGTGGCGCTCGCCCAGGCGGTCTTGCTGCGCTGCACCGGCATGGAGGTCCGCGTCTGGAACGAGACGCCGGCCCGGTTCCGCCAACTGTTCCGGGCGGTCAAGTTCCACCGGCTCATCTGCACCATCCGCCCGGCCGACGGCACCAGCTACAAGCTCTACCTCGACGGCCCGCTGAGCCTCTTCTCGTCCACGCAGAAGTACGGGATGCAACTGGCGCTGTTCCTGCCGACGCTACTGCACTGCCAGGCGTTCGACCTGCGGGCCGAGGTCCGCTGGGGGGCGCAGAAGAAGGAGAAGGTGTTCACCCTCTCCGGCTCCGACGGGCTGCGGTCGCATACGCCAGACTTCGGAACCTACACCCCGCGCGCGGTCGAGGACTTCGAGGACAACTTCCGGTCGAACGTCGAGGATTGGCTCATCGCCAGCGACCCGCAGCCGGTCGCCGTCGAGGGGACGACGTGGGTGCCGGACTTCACCCTGACCCACGCGAAGACGGGCAAGGAGGTGTTCGTCGAAATCCTCGGGTTCTGGCGGAAGACCAATGTCGAGGAGCACTACAAACGTCTGCGGCGGGCGTTGCCGGGGCGGTTCGTGCTGGCGGTGTCGGAGCAGTACCGGGCGGACGAGGCCGACGAGTTCGCGTCCGGGCCGGAGGTCTACCGGTTCAAGCGGACGCCGATCGCGGCCGAGGTCGCCAAGGTGGCAGAAAAAGCGATGGCACGCGGATGACGCGGATTTCAGCGCGGATCACCGCGGATAAAAGGCAGGGATAAAGACAGTAGACAGACCGGTCTATTCGGATCTCTCTGATCCGCGTGCGTCCGCGCTGGAATCCGCGTCATCCGCGTGCCATCGCTTTCTTCAAGCGAATCACCTTCCGGTTCGTTACCATATCTTCCGCCCGCACCCCGGAGGTCCCTCGATGTCCACCCCGACCCGCCGCACGTTCCTGAAGGCCGCCGGCGCCGTGGCGCTGGCCGCCCCCGCCGTCCAGGCCCGCGGGGCCAACGAGCGGCTGACCGTCGGACTGATCGGGTGCGGCAACCGCGGCCGGACCATCGCCGCCGAGGTGGCGAAGCTCGGCCACCGGGTTGCCGCCATGGCCGACATCGCCGAGTTCCGCCGGGACGACGCGGTCGCGTTCATCACCCGGAAGCTGCGGGCCGAGGCGAAGGCCGACGACCCGTGGGAGGACGGGGGGCCGAAGTTCTACGCCGACTACAAGGCGCTGCTGGACCGCAAGGACCTCGACGCGGTCATCATCACCACCCCGGACCACCACCACAAGGACATCCTCGTCGCCGCCATGCAGGCGGAGAAGCACGCCTACGTTGAGAAGCCGCTCACCAAGTCGATCGACGAAGGCCCCGAGATGATCGACGCGGTGCGCAAGGCCGGCAAGGTGGTGCAGGTCGGCAACCAGCGGCACTCAGGCCCGCACTGGGCGGAGGCGGCCCGGGCGGTCCAGGCCCGCGCCTTCGGCCAACTCGTCTGGGCCAAGGTGTGGGACTGCCGCAACTGGATCAAGCGCGACCCGTTCACCCCGCCGGCCGGCTTCAAGTACGACCCGGACAAGCTCGACTGGGCGGCGTTCCTCGGGGCGGCCCCGAAGCGGCCGTTCGACCCGTTGCGGTACTGGGCGTGGCGGTGGTACTGGGACTACGCTGGCGGGCTGATGACCGATATCGGCGCGCACCAGCTGGACATCGTACAGTGGCTCGGCGGGGTGGACGTGCCCAAGTCCGCGGCCGCCAACGGCGGCGTCTACCACTTCAAGAAGTGGGAGACCCCGGACGTGGTCCACGGCGTCTGGGACTACGGCAAGTACGCCGCCACCTTCGCGGTCGAGTTCGTCAACGGGGCCGACGGGGTCGGGGCGGCGTTCTACGGCACCCGGCAGACGATGCTGTGCGACGCCCGTCCCAAGGGGCTTGGCATCCGCCTGTACAACACGATCGACCCGATCACCCCGGACCTCAAGCCGGTGCAGACGTGGAAGGTGGTGGACGAGACGCCGTTGCACGTTCAGAACTGGGTTGAGTGCGTCAAGGCCGGAGACGAGCCGAACTCGCCGATCGAACTGGGCCACCGGGTCATCCTGGCGGCGCACCTGGCCAACCTGTCGTACCGCACCGGCAAGAAGATCTTCTGGGACGCCGACCGCAAAGAAGTCATCGGCAGCTGAAGCAGGATTCACCGCAGAGGGCGCGGAGGGCGCAGAGAAAGATAGAGAGAGTTAAAGATCGAGTTCTTCTAAC
>DASSAT010000143.1:0-5477 GCA_035699305.1 Fimbriiglobus sp.
CGTCCAGCCGGTACTGCGGCTGACCGTCGAGCATCACGAAGACGACGTGCTCGACAACGCCCGGCCTGAGCGACCCGCTCCGCAGCGTCAGCCAGTCCGGCACCGTCATTAAAGCAACCCCTCCCCCGGCCCCTCCCCGAAGCGGGGAGGGGAGACAGAGTCTTACTCCCCCTTCCCTCTTAGGGAAGGGGGCCGGGGGGTTAGGTTACGACCCTACTCCGGCAGCGGCTTGCCCTTGGTCTCGGGGAGGTAAAGCAGGGCGACCAGCCCCAGCCCGAAGACGCTGCACATCGCCGCCCCCGCGTACCGGAACGGGAGCGGTTCGGGATAGCTGCCGAACACCGCTGGGCTGATCAGGATGCCGAGCACGGCCGGGCCAGACGCCGCGATGAACCGGCCGACGTTGTAGCAGAAGCTGGTGCCGGTGCTCCGCAGCCGGGTCGGGAACAGCTCGGGGAAGTAGATCGCGTACCCGCCGAACAGGGCGAGCTGGAAGAACCCCATCACCGGGACCATCCAGAAGATGTCCGCGCGGCTGTTGAGGAACAGGAAGACCATCGCCGTACTTATTCCCGCGGTGACGAAGAAGAAGGCGAACGCCGGCCGCCGGCCGACCGACGCGGTGATCCAGGCGAACGCGAAGATGCCGAAGAAGGCGGACACGTTCTGCACCAGTGAGGTGATCCCACCCCAGTACGTCTTTTGCCCCGTGATGTACTTTGTCGCGGCGTCGGGAAGGTCGTTCGCCTGCACCTCCTGCGGGGTGGCGTAGCCCTTCTCGACCGCTTCGGCCTTGTACTGCGGCTCGGAGACGTAGCGCTGCAAGTCGGACGCGAAGAAGCCGATCCCCCACAAGCCGATCTGCCCGGCCACGGCCAGCAACAGCCCGAACACGGCGCGGCGCCGCCATTTTCCGCCGAGCATCTCGCGGTACGACCCGAGCCGTTTCTCACCCCCCGCCGCCACGGCCCGCACCCACGCCTCGGGTTCGCGCAACCAGAACTGGATGATGACGATCAGGAATCCCGGGATGATGCCGATGAGGAACATCAGCCGCCACGGCTCCAGCGGGAACGCGCCGAGCAGCGATCGCCCCTCGAACGCGCCCTTCTCGCTCAGCGAGCCGAAGTACATGAACAGCAGGGCGGCGGTGCAGTTGCCGACGACCGACGACGCCTGAAACAGCCCCAGCATGAACGGCCGGGAGTTGGTCGGCACGGTCTCGGCCAGGAGCGTGACCGAGGCGGCAAACACCCCGCCGACCCCCATGCCGGTCAGCACGCGGTACAGGTAAAAGTCCCAGATGCCCTGGGAGAACGCGCTCAGGCCGGTGAAGGCGGCATACAGCCCGATGGTGAGCATGAGCGTCTTCACGCGCCCCCAGCGATCGCCGAGGATGCCGAACCCGATCCCGCCGATCGACCAGCCGATCAGGAAGACCGACGTCGCCCAGGAACCGAACGACCCGACGTCCGAGTTGTGCAGGGAGGCGATCACCTGCTGATCGGTCACCGGCTTGCCCTCGGCCTTGTCGATCATGGCCTGCTTCTGCTCGTCGAAGCGCTTATCCTCCCGGGTCACTTTCGGCAGCAGCGCTTCCATCGCCGGCCGGCGCGCGAGGACAAAGAGCTGCTGGTCCATGCAGTCCATATCCCAGGCCAGGCAGCAGACGATGAACACGAACCACTGGTAGCCGGTCAGGTCGCGCAGGCTGGCCAGGCCGGTGTGGGCGCGGGCGGGGGTGGCAGCGTCGGACATGACGGGAGGTCCGGTAGGGGAAAATCGGCTGGTGCGTTCCCGCAAGGTATATCCGCCGGGCCGGATTGTTGCCAGCGTTTCCCCAATGTAGTCCGCTCGCTCCGCGAGCGGTCTTCGCGGCCTGTTCCGGCCACAACGTTTGCCCGGCGAGTCCGAGTCCGCTCGCGGAGCGAGCGGACCACATTGGTTGCCAGCGTTTCCCCGGGGCTGGCCGGGGTGATATGATGGATGTTTTCCCCGATGGCCCGAACGGAGGGGTCATGACCGCCCCGCTCTCGGTCGGCTTCCTCGGCGCCGGGCAGATGGCCACCGCCCTGGCGAAGGGGTGGGCCGCCGCCGGGCTGATCGACCCGGCGAAGTCGCTCGCCAGCGACCCGTACCCGGGGGCGCGGTCGAAGTTCGCGCAGGAAACCGGGCTGCGGGCGGGACCGGGGGCCGCACCGGTCGTCGCCGAAGCAAGCGTGCTAATCCTCGCGGTCAAGCCGCAGCAGATGCCAGTGGTACAAGACGAACTGCGTCCCCTGCTCAACCCCCACAAGCATCTGGTCGTGTCGATCGCCGCCGGGGTAACGCTGGGCCAATTGGCCGCCGGGTTAGGAGAGAACATCCGGCTCGTCCGGGTGATGCCGAACACCCCCTGCCTGGTCGGGGCCAGCGCCAGCGGCTACGCCCCCGGCCCGGTCGCCACCCCGGCCGACGCGGAGTTGGTGGCCCGGCTGTTCGGGGCGGTCGGAACGGCGGTGCGAGTCCCCGAGGCGCTGCTCGACGCGGTGACGGGCCTCAGCGGCAGCGGGCCGGCCTTTGTCTATGTCATGATCGAGGCGCTGGCCGACGGCGGCGTGCGGGTCGGCCTCCCGCGGGACGTGGCGCTCAAGCTGGCGGCACAGACCGTCCTCGGCTCCGCGCAGATGGTCCTCGAAACCGGCCAGCACCCCGGGGCGCTCAAGGACGCGGTCGCCAGCCCCGGCGGCACGACCATCGCCGGCCTGCACGCCCTGGAGCGCGGCGGCCTGCGGGCCGCCCTGATGGACGCGGTCGAGGCGGCCACACGGCGGGCCGAGGAGCTGGGAAAGAAATAAACGAACCACAGAGTCACAGAGAACACAGAGGGAAGAAACACAGAGAAAACAGCAGAGCGGGTTAAAGACAGAAGAACGGGACTGGATTGTCTTCGGTTTGAAACCCTGTTTTCGTCTCTGTGTTTCTTCCCTCTGTGTTCTCTGTGACTCTGTGGTTCGTTCCTCTGAAATCCGAACCATGAACGAACTCGTCCTGATCTTCGACTTCGGCTCCCAGTTCGGGCAGCTCATCGCCCGGCGGGTGCGCGAGCTGAACGTCTTCTGCCAGGTCGTCTGCCACGACATCTCCGCCGAGCGGGTGAAGGAACTCAACCCGAAGGGGATCATCTTCTCCGGCGGGCCGATGAGCGTCTACGAGCCGAACGCCCCGCTGTGCGACCCGAAGGTGTTCGATCTGGGCGTCCCGGTGCTGGGCATCTGCTACGGGATGCAGCTGGCCGCGCAGGCGCTCGGCGGCACCGTTGGCGGCGGCGCCCACACCCGCGAGTACGGTCGGGCGACCCTGACCGTCGCCGACCCGAACGTCCTCTTCCGGGGGTATCCGAAGGAGTCCACCGTCTGGATGAGCCACGGCGACCAGGTGCAGTCGGTCTCCGGCGACTGGGTGCCGCTGGCCACGACGGACGCCTGCCCGCTGGCCGCGGTCAAGCACCGCACCCGGCCGGTCTTCTGCATCCAGTTCCACCCGGAGGTCAGCCACACCACCCACGGCCGGCTCATCCTCCAGAACTTCCTCCGCGACGTGTGCGGCTGCCAGGGCCTGTGGAAGATGCAGACGTTCATCGAGCGGACTGTCGCCGAAGTCCGCGAGCGGGTTGGCGACAAGCGGGTCATCTGTGGGCTTTCGGGCGGCGTGGACTCGTCGGTCTGCGCGGCGCTGCTGGTGAAGGCGATCGGCCCGCAGGTGACGTGCATCTACGTAGACAACGGGCTGATGCGCGAGGGCGAGACCGAGCTGGTCCGCCACACCTTCCGCGACTGGTTCAAGGCTGATCTCCATGCGGTGGACGCGCGCGACCGGTTCTTGAATGCGTTGAAGGGCGTCACCGAGCCACAGGAGAAGCGGAAGGTCATCGGCCGAGTGTTCATCGACGTGTTCAAGCACGAGGCGCTGTCGATCCCCGGAGCGCACTTCCTGGCCCAGGGGACGCTCTACCCGGACGTGATCGAGAGCGGCGGCAGCGCGGACGGCCCGGCCGCGACGATCAAGCTGCACCACAACGTCGGCGGGCTGCCGGCGGAGTTGGGCTTCGAGCTGATCGAGCCGCTACGCGACCTGTTCAAGGACGAGGTTCGCCGGCTCGGGCTGGACCTGGGATTGCCGGAGGAGGTGGTCTGGCGGCACCCGTTCCCCGGCCCCGGGCTGGCGGTCCGCTGCCTCGGCGAGGTGACGCCGGAGAAGCTGACGACGCTCCGCAAGGCGGACACGATCTTCATCGAGGAGCTGCACAAGTCCGGCTGGTATCGCAAGACGGCGCAGGCGTTCGCGGTGCTGTTGCCGGTGCAGTCGGTGGGGGTCATGGGCGACGGTCGCACCTACGAGGACACGGTCGCCCTGCGGTGCGTACAGACCGACGACTTCATGACCGCCGACTGGTCGCACCTGCCCTACGAGTTGCTGGCGAAGGTGGCGACGACGATCATCAACCGGGTGCCGGGTGTGAACCGGGTGGTCTACGATGTCAGCAGTAAGCCGCCGGCAACGATCGAGTGGGAGTAATCCCTGGGACCGCGGCCGTCCCGGCCGCTCTTGCTGCCACGGTCGGGGGCATCTGGTGATCTGCGAAGGCCCCTGCCGGGCGAAGGTGTGGCGGCCGGGACGGCCGCGGTCCCAGGGGCCGAGTCGGAGGACACCATGACCCGCATCGACGTTTGCGCGAGGGAGGATTACGAGACGGCGACCCGGTTGCTGGAGGTGATCGCCGCGCTCGGCGGCCGGGGGACCGAGGACGCCGACGAGCTGACACTCGGCACCGGGGTGAGCCGGTTCCACTTCGGAGCTGATGAGGTGACGGTGTTCGCCGACGCCTGGGGCGTGGACCTGGCCGGGCCGGATAAACTGGTCAACGACATCCTGGCCGCGCTGAAGGACTAACGTTGTAGGCACACTCCGTGTGCCGTTCTTGCTCAGACGGCACACGGAGTGTGCCTACTACACTGAACGGGAGCGTGACATGCCTTCGCTGTCGGTCATGTTCGGGGTAGTGCTGACGGCCCTGGGGCTGGTGGCGTACTTCAACCCGGCACCGCTGGGGGTCGGCAAGGACGGGGCGCCGGCCACGCCCGGCCACCCGTCGGCGCTGTCGCCGGTCGGGGCCGGGGCGATCCTGGTCGTGGCGGGGCTGGTGGCGATGGCCGCCCCGGGATCGCGCAAGCACGCCATGCACGTCGCGGCGGTCGTGGCGCTGCTCGGGACAATCGGCGGGTTGGTGCCGGTGGTCCTGCGGAAGTTCGACGTCCAGGAAGTCGCGGTGAAGGTCGGGCTGGGGATGGCGGTGCTCTCGGCGCTCTTTTTAGCGCTGTGTGTGAACTCGTTCGTGCAGGCGCGTAGGGCGCGGAGAGTGTGAAGTGCTGCAAGCCCACCCGTGGCAACGGGTGGGCTTGCGATACCTTTCACTTCTCCATCTCGTCGAGCCACTT
>DASSAT010000144.1:0-15044 GCA_035699305.1 Fimbriiglobus sp.
CGGCCCCCGCGACAACCTCACACCGAGAACCGTATGCCCTTCCGCCTTACACCCGCCGCCTTGTGTGTCACCCTTCCCGCCGCCTTGCTACTCGCCCAGCCGAAGCCGGCCGACAAGGCCGAGTACGTCAAGAAGGCCACCCGGTCCGATACCGCCCGCGCGGTGCTCGCCTCGGCCGGGCTGCCGACTCTGGAGGGAACGTGGTACTACACCGGGCCGTTCGACGCCGCTACCCGCGAAGGGATCGAGGCGACATTCCCGCCCGAGAAGGGCGTCGATCTGAAGGCCCACTACGTCGGCAAGGGCGGCGCGAAGTTCGGCTGGAAGCCGGCCCCGGACTTCCAACTTGGCAAGGTGTTCAGCTTCCTCACCCTGTTCCCGCCGCAGGACGACGCTGTCGTCTACCTGTACCACGAGTTCAAGGCCGACGAGGCCGTGACACTGCCGCTGTCGCTGGGCAGCGACGACACGCTGACCGTGTTCTTCAACGGCGAAAAGCTGCTGCACGAGGACCACGTCCGGGCGGCCGCCCCGGACCAGTCGCGGGTCGAGCTGAAGGCGAAGCCGGGCACCAACAAGCTGCTCATCAAGATCGGTCAGTACGCCGGCGGCTGGGCAGCCTACGTCAGCCCCGAGCTGCCGGACGCGATCCCCGCCACGATCCGCAAGCGGCTCGACCGCGACTTCCCGCCACCCGCCGAGGTCCAGGAGGCCCGGTCCACCGCGCAGGCCGAGTCACGCTACTACACGGTGACGACCATCCCGCCGCCGGCCGACTGCGTGCTGGAGGTCGGCGGGCTGGGCTTCCGCCCCGACGGCCAGCTGCTCGCCTGCACCCGCCGCGGCGAGGTGTGGCTCATCCATGACCCGGGTGCCGCCGACCCGCAAAAGATAAAGTTCACCCGCTTCGCCTCCGGGCTGCACGAGCCGCTCGGCCTGCACGTCGTCGATGACACGACTGTCTACGTCGTCCAGCGGGCGGAGCTGACCAAGCTCATCGACCGCGACGCCGACGGACACGCCGACGAGTTCGTGACGGTGTGCGACAAGTGGGGCGTCTCCGGCGACTACCACGAGTTCGCGTTCGGCCCGGCGGTGGACAAGAAGGGCAACTTCTTCGTCACGCTCAACGTCGGGTTCGGCGGCGGCCACCAGGCCAAGGCGGCGTGGCGCGGCTGGTGCGTCAAGGTGTCGCCGGACGGCGCGATGGAGCCGTGGGCCTACGGCCTGCGGTCGCCCAACGGCATCAACTTCTCGCCCGACGGCGAGCTGTTCTACGCCGACAACCAGGGGGAGTGGGTCGCCTCCAACAAGCTCTGCCACCTGAGGCGGGGCAAGTTCTACGGTCACCAGGCACCGTTGAAGTGGGTGACGGACTCGCCGTTCGCCGGCCAGGTGCCGGATAAGGTCCGAAGCGGCATGTGGTATGACGGCTCCGACCCGCGCGACCCGAACGGGCCGAAGGTATTCCCGGCGGTGGCCCCGCCGGCGGTGTGGTTCCCCTACGGGCGGATGGGCCAGTCGGTCAGCGAACCGCGCTGGGACACGACCGGCGGCAAGTTCGGCCCGTTCGCTGGCCAGTGCTTCATCGGCGACCAGACGCGCTCGACCGTCATGCGCGTGGCGCTGGAGAAGGTGAACGGCGTCTACCAGGGCACGTGCTTTCCGTTCCGCGCGGGGTTGCAGTGCGGGGTGAACCGGCTCTGCTTCGGCCCGGACGGGGCGTTGTACGCCGGCCAGACCAACCGCGGCTGGGGGTCCGTCGGCGGCAAGCCCTACGGCCTCCAGCGGATCAACTTCACCGGTGCGGTGCCGTTCGAAATCCGTGCGGTGGAACTGCTCAACGAGGGCTTCCGGCTGACGTTCACGAAGCCGCTCGACGCGGCGACGGCGAAGGTGCTCGACGCCTACGCGGTGCGGTCGTTCACCTACGTCTACCACAGCACCTACGGCAGCCCGGAGGTGGACCAGCACGCCGAAAAGGTCACGGCGGTTGCGGTGGCGACGGACCGGCGGGCGGTGTCGATCGCGGTGCCGGGGCTGCGCAAGGGGCGGGTGTACGAGATGCGGTTGAGCGGGGTGAAGTCCGCGGATGGCGACGCGGTGCTGCACCCGGAGGCGTACTACACACTCAACGAGTTGGTGAAGTGACCCATGTCGCCCAAGCCCGTATCGCTGATCGAGGCCGCGACGATGACGCCAGTCGCGGCCTCCCTGAAGCCGACGCTGATCGCGGCCGAGATCGTTGCCGCGGAGTCGCAATGGGCACCCCACAGACGGGCCGCGCCGGACGAGGCTGAGCACTCGCACTGGGACTGGTCGTTGAAGATCGGACTACTCAACCAGCCCGGGGTCCGGTGTGTCGGGATCGAGTATGCCGGCGAGATGCAAGGGATGATGGCGGTCAAGGAGACCGGTCACCCGGCCCGCCTGGATCCAGACCGAGGGCAGCCGGTGGTGTATGTTGAGTTCCTGGAATCCGCCCCGTGGAACAGCCGTGCCGTGGTGCGGGTGCCGCGGTATCTGACCGTCGGCCGTCGGTTGCTTGCGGCCGCGGTCGAGCTGAGTATGGAGTTGGGGCACGACGGCCGTGTCGGACTACACTCACTCCCACAGTCTGAGGGGTTCTACGAGTACGCGTGCGGAATGTACCCATGGGGCCAGGATCCCGGTTATCATGGATTAATGTACTACGAGTTCACCGTGAACCAGGCGACCGAATACCTTCGCTGGGGGACGTGACATGACCACCCATGAGGACTGGGAGAAGGAAGTCGCCCGTGCTCGCCGGTGGGCCGAACTCGACGACGATCCCGGTGGAATCCTCGCCGCTGGGTTGACGGTCGCGGCGCAGAAGTTTCCCGTCCCGGACACCGACGGACTGCCGCCGGAGGAGGCGGAGGCGGTCCTGGACCGCTGGCGGGCCGAGGTGTACTCCTTCCTGGACGCCCAGAGGGCGTCCGCGTCTCGGCAACATCGGGTCTCGACTCAGTGACCGACCCCGTCCCCTTCGACCTGCCGCTGTCCGACCCGCGGCACCCGGTCCACGTCCGCCACATGGAGCTGGCGCTCGCGGAAGCTGCCGCCGCCGAGGACGAGGACGAGGTGCCGATCGGCTGTGTCATCGTCCACCCGGACCGCGGGGTGATCGCGTCCGCCCACAACCAGCGCGAGCAGCTCCACGACCCGACCGCCCACGCCGAGATGATCGCCCTCACCCAGGCCGCCGCGGCGCTGGGTTCCTGGCGGCTGGAGCAGTGCATCCTGTACGTCACCCTGGAGCCGTGCCCGATGTGCGCCGGGGCGGTCGTCCAGGCCCGGGTGCCGGTGGTCGTCTACGGCTGCCCGGACCCGAAGGCCGGGGCGTGCCACACCCTGTACCAGATCACCTCCGACCCGCGGCTGAACCACCGCTGCCAGGTCGTCGGCGGCGTGCTGGCCGACCGGTGCGCGGCGGCGCTGTCGGCATTCTTCGCGCGGAAGCGGGCGCTGGGCAAGAAATGACGGGCGGCGGCCCGCACGACCGGCACCACCGGATCGGCCGTCCCCCGCCCGCCCGGCCCGCACCGCCGGACCGCTAGGCTAACCCGTGCGGCGCGGGTAGAGTAGCGAATGCTTCCCGTCCCGGCCGAACCGGAGTCCCATCCGATGCGTCACCTCCCGGCCCTGCTCGTCGCCCTGTGTCTCGTCGCCGGCTCGGCCGCGGCCCAGCCGACCGCCGCCCCGCCGGCCCGGGCCGCCCTCGACCGCCTCCACCTGCTCAGCGAGTGGACCACCTACCTGCCGCTGGAGGGGGCCAAGGACGCGGTCGGGACTGTCCAGGTGGCCGACGACACGCAAATCTTCGTGCAGACTCGGGCTGGGCTACTGGTCGCCCTGGACGCCGCCTCCGGCGCCAAGCAGTGGACGTTCAGCTACCCGGCGTCGTACTCGACCCTCTACCCGCTGGCGATCACCGACGAGTTCGTCTTCGCCCTGAACGTGGCCCGGCTGTACTGCCTGCACCGGTACACCGGGGTCTTGGAGTTCGACTACGTGCTGCCCGGGTACGCCACCACCGGGGCCGCCGCCGACAAAGAAAACGTATACATCACACTCAACGGCAACAAGCTGATCGCCTTCCGGTTCCCGATGCTGATCCGCACGGCCGCCGGCCAGCCTTCCGACACGACCCGGCCGGCCGGCGAGCCGACCAACCCGGCCGACGCCCTGGCCGACCGATACACCCTCGGCACCACCCGGTCGCTGTTGACCGAGCCGGTGTTCGACCGGCCGATCGCAATGTGGGGCGCGAACGAGCCGGCCGGCGGGCTGTCCGCGCTGAACCGGACCCCGTCGGTCAGCCTGCTGCCGTCGGTCACCCCGCCGTACACCCTGGCCGGCCGGCGGCTCCAGACCGCCCCGTCGCTGAGCGTCGTGCCGAGCCTGCGCCGGCCGTACCAGTTCAAGCCGGACTATATGCGGTTCAACCAGCGGACGCCGTCGATCAACGTGCTGCCGCCGTCGGTGGCCCGGTCGTTCGAGCTGGCGAACCTGCGACCCAAGGGGGTGCAGCCGACCCAGGAGTGGTCGTACGCGGCGGCGGCCCGGCTGCGGTTCCCGCCGGTCCGGGTGGCCGGGACGGTCGCGAACGCGGCCGGCGTGCGGTCGGTCATCGACCGGCTGTGGTTCACCACCGACGGGCCGGTCGGGGGAGCGGTGTCGGCAGTCAACGGCCAGCCGCAGGTGATAGCCACGTTCACCGCGACGGCCGCCGCCCCGATGGCCGGGCCGCTGGCGGTCGTGCCGGCGGGCGACGTGGCCCGCACCCAACTCGGGTTCGTCGGGCTGGTCGAGGGGGCACTGGTGGCGGTGGACCTGTTCGGCGGCAGCCTGGACGGAGCGCGGGTCGAGTGGCGGGCGAACCTCGGCGGCGTCCTAAACCACAAGCCGCTGGTCACAGAGGCCGCGGTGTTCGCGTCCGGCGACCACGCCGGCGTCTCCCAGGTGGACGCCCGGACCGGTCAGGTGATCTGGGCGACCGCGCCGACCGCCGACTTCCCGCTGGCGGTCAACGACGAATTCGTCTACGTCCGGGACCGGCTGGGCAACCTACTGGTGTACGACCGCCGCGCCGCACCCGACCCGGTGACGCGGCGGGCCGAGCCGCTGGCACGGATGGGGCTGCCGGGGTTCACCGTGCCGGTGACCAACCACCAGACCGACCGCATCCTGCTGGCGGGCGACAACGGGGTGATGATCTGCCTGCGGGACGAGGCGGCGAAGTATGTGCGGCCGAAGTTGGTGGCCCCGCCGCCCGCGCCGCCGCCAGCGAAGAAGGAACCGGGCGCGGCCCCCCCCGAGGAGCCGAAGAAGGAAGCTCCGAAGGTCGAGCCGAAGAAGGTCGAGCCTAAGGTGCAGCCGAAGAAGGTCGAGCCGAAGAAGGTGGCGCCCAAGAAGGAGTGACGGCGCCTCAACAACACCACACGCAGGGGGCGTTCGCCCCCTGCGTCCGTTTCCGGGGGGTGGAGGTGAGGCTGTCCCGCCTGATCGTCGCGGGCGTGCTACTCCTGGTGCTGGCGGTCCCGGTCGGGCTGCCGGTCGGGGCGGCGCTGCGCTCACCCGGAGCAGCGTGGGCGGAGGCCGACCGCATCGCCGGGCTGGCCGGCAAGACGCTGGAACTGGCGGCTGGGGCGTGCCTGATCGCGGTCCCGGCCGGGACGCTCCTGGCGCTGGCCCTCGACCGGGCGCGGGTGCCGGGCCGGGGCGTGCTGTGGTGGCTGGTGCTGGTCGGGCTGTTCGTGCCGCTGTCGGTATACGCGGTGGCGTGGCAGGTAGTGCTCGGGGCGTGGCTGCCGCCGCTGTCGCTGGAGCCGGGGCGGGTCGCGTGGCGGCCGTGGGGGCAGGGGCTTCTGCCAGCGGCGTGGGTGCACGGCATGGCCGGGCTGCCGTGGGTGGCGTGGATCGTCTCGGCCGGCCTGCGGACCGCGGACCGCGGGCTGGAGGAAGACGCCCTGCTGATCGGCGGGCCGGCAGCGGTGTTCCGGCGGGTGCTGCTGCCGCGGGCGGCGCTGGCGTCGGTCGCCGCCGCGGGGTGGGTGGCGGTGCAGGCCGCGACCGAGATCACCGTCACCGACGCGATGATGGTGCGGACGTTCGCCGAGGAGGTCTACACACAGTTCGTCGCCGCGGCCGGCGGGCTGGCCGGGGCGGTGGCGGTGACGCTCCCGGCGTGGGTCGCGGCGGTGCTGATCGGCGGTTGGGTGGCGCGAGCGGCGGCGCGGGCGTACGACGCGCCGCCGGCCGAGGCGGGCCGGCCGCTGGACCTGAAGCTCGGGCCGCGGACTCGGTGGATGGCGGCGGCCGGCGTCTGGCTGGCGGCGGCGCTGTTCGCCGGGTTGCCGCTGGCGGCGCTGGCATGGAAGGCGGGCGGCGGCGGTACGCAGCACGGGTGGGGGCCGGTCGAGCTGGCGGAGGGGCTGCGCAAGGTAGTGCGGACCGACGGCAGGGTCCTGCTCGTGAGCCTGTCGGCGGCGGTCGGGTCGGGGTTGGTCGCGGCCGGGCTGGCGTGGGCGGCGTGCGGGCTGGCGGGCGGGTCGCGGTGGTTCGGACGGTCCCTGTTCGTGCTGTGCGTGGTGCTGGCCGTCACCCCCGGGCCGGTGGTCGGGCTGGGCTTGAAGGACGCCATCGCCGGGCTGGTGGACGCCGAGGAGTGGGTGCTGGCGCGGGCCGGGGTGAGCCTGACGTTCCCGCCGCTGCGGTCGGCGCTCTTCGACCAACCGCTGCCGATCGCGGCCGCGTGGGCGGCGGTGGTCCGGCTCTTCCCGGTCGCGGTCGTGGTGATCTGGCCGGCGGTCCGGGCGGTGCCGCGCGACCTGCTCGAAGCGGCGAAGCTCGACGGCGTTAGCGTGTGGCGGTACGTGCTGGTGCCGCTGACCGGCCCGGCGGTGGTCTGGGCGGTGTTGGCGGTAGCGGCCCTGGCGCTGGGCGAAGTCAGCGCCAGCAAACTGGTGGAGCCGCCGGGCTGGCCGTCGTACATCCTGCGGCTATTCGACCTGATGCACTACGGGGCGGAGTCCACGGTGGCGGCGCTGTGCCTGATGCAGCTCGCCGCTACGACCCTGCTGGCCGCCGCGGTCGTGTGGCTGACGGGCGGTCGCCTTGCCGAATAGACAACCGCCGGTCACTCGCCTCACACCAACTCCGTCACCAGGTCGCGGTCGTCGAGGACGTACATCGGCCGGCCGCTGCCGCTGGGGAAGGTCGCCGCCGGGTCGATCCCCATCGCCCGGTACAGCGTCGCCAGCAGGTTCGGCACCTTGTACGGCCGGTCCTTTGGGTACTCGCCGCGGGCCGAGCTGGCCCCGACCGCTTGGCCCATCCGCAGCCCGCCGCCGGCCACCAGCGCGCTCATTACCGGCGCCCAGTGGTCGCGGCCAGCGTCGTTGCCGTTGATCTTCGGCGTCCGCCCGAACTCGCCCCACACCACCAGCACCACGTCGTCCTGCATCCCCCGGTCGTACAGGTCCTCGACCAGGTTAGCAACCCCCCGGTCCAGCCCCGGCAGCTGCCGCTTGAGCGTCTTGAAGTTGCTGCCGTGGGTGTCCCAGCCGCCGTAGCTGAGGGTGACGCACCCGACACCGGCCTCGACCAGCCGTCGGGCGGTCAGGAACTGCTCGACCCGCTTGTACCGGTCGCGGGCCCGCGGCGCCTCGTTCTTGAGGTCCAGCGCCTTGCGGGCCGCCCCGGACGCGATCATGTCGAACGCCCGCTCGGCGAAGGCGTCCATCCCGTGCATGGTGCCGCTGGCGTCGATCTCCCGGCGCGTGGTGTCGAAGGACGCCAGCAGGTCGCGGCGGTCGCCCATCCGCCCGGCGGTGACGCCGCCCGCCGGCGCCAGGTTTCGTAGCCCCGGCCCCTCGGCGGTGAACGGCCGGTGCCCCACCCCCAGGAAGCCCGGTTCGGTGCCGACGCTCATGCCTCGCAGGCTGACGAACGGCGGGATGTCCGCGCCGCCGGACCGCAGCTTCGACACCACCGCCCCGAACGACGGGTGCTGGCCCTGGGCGGCGGCGCGGTTGACCCGCTCCGGGTACCCGGTCATCACCAGCGAGTCCGAGTGCTCGTCCACCGACGCCAGCGACCGGACGACGGCGAACTTGTCGAACAGCTTGGCCGTCAGCGGCAGGTGCTCGCAGAGGTGAACGCCAGGGACGCGGGTCGGGATCGGCTTGAACTCGCCGCGGAACTCGGCCGGGGCGTCCGGCTTGGGGTCGTAGGTGTCGATGTGGCTCGGCCCGCCGGGCAGGTAGACCATGATCGCCGCTTTCGGCGAACTCGCCAGCGACTGGGCGGGCGCGGCCCGGGCGCGGAGGACGTCGGCCAGGGTCAGGCCGGCCCCGAAGGCGCCGACGGAGAGGAAGTTGCGGCGGTCGATGCCGTCGCAGAACCGTTGCGGGCGACCCCAGAAGGTGAGCACGGTGGCGACCTCCACGAGACGGTGGGACGGGTCTCGGCCGGGAGGCCGAGCGGTTGGCAGGTGAATCAACGGTAGCCGATGGATCGCCGCCGGGCAATCGGAATCCGGGCGGGGCGGCCGGTCACTTCCCCCGGCGGAGGACGACCACCCCGACCACTTTCCCGCCGGGCCTGGTCTGGGTCGTGCCGATGAGCCGGTCGTCGCAGACGATCCCTCGCAGCTTGAAGTACTTGAACTTCCCGCGGATGCTCCGGGTGAGGACGAACTCGACGGACAGCCCGCTCGTCTGCCCTTCCACGTTGAACGCCCAGTTGCCCGCCGCCCCGGCGTTGTCCTCGACCCGGCCGGCGAACGTACTCGCGCCCCGCTTCCCGATGTGAAGTTCATACGGTATGACCGCCCCGCTCCGAGTGTACGTTCCCCGCCAGACGGACGGAGCGGTGATCCGGCCGGCCCCGGGGAGCTGTTGCTCGATGTCCTCCCTGAGCTTGAGGCCCGCCGCCTCCGTCTCCTTCTTCCCCGTCCGCACTCCGTCCGCAATCACGTCGTCGATCAGCTTGGTGAGCGGCCGGAACCCCCGGTCCACGGCCAGGTAGTACTGCAACTCGACGTTGGCGTACTGGTCGTCCCGCGGGAACCGGCCGGTCTCGGCGAACCGCTCGCGGGCGGCCGTCCACTCCTTCACCTTGTCGCCGCGGGCGGCCGGGGTCAGCCGGCGATCGGTCTTGAGATGCGCGATCTGATTGTCGAACTCTTTCAGCGCTCGCCCCCGGGCCGCGTCCTTCTTCTGCTCGTACTGCTTGGCCGCGGACTTCAGCTTCTGGACCAGGGCCGGGTCGTCGGCCCCAGCCGACGCGACGCCCCCGAGCGCGACGATCATCCACGCGGCAAACAGCGGGCGGACGGGCATGGCCGGCTCCTCTTCACGGGCGTGTCCCGTGGGCGGGGTGGGGTCGAAGGGAGGCGCGGGAGCAATTACAAACGACGCGAGCCGGCCCGTCAAGAACTCACCAGCCGGGGGTGCGGCCGGGAACCGGTCGGGTGGTCCTTCTTCTTCGCTTTGTCAGCCACGATGGCGAACAGGACGAAGTTCAGCACCCACGCGGCGCCGACCATCGCGGCGACCGACAGGAGCATCTCGTGGATCGACAGCCGGAACAGGTACTGGAACACCCCCGCCCCGAGTAGCGCCGCCGGGATCAGTCCGAGCGGGCTGCACTGCATGAAGACCGCGGTCAGCCCGTCCACCACGGCGACGACGGCGGCCAGCTTGACCATCGCCTCGACGACCGGGCCGTAGTCGATCCCGAACAAGTGGCCGACCGACATCAGCAGGACCGTCATCGCGGCGAGCTGGACCAGGAACCCGACGACCATCAGGGCGAACAGCCCGGCCCCGGCCGACGCCCCGGACTTCGCCGCCAGCACCCCGACCGGGACCAGGCTCAGGGCGAACCCGACCGCGAACAGCCCGACCGGGACCGCCCACCAGTTCGGCGGCGACTGCACCTCCTCGCGCCGGAGAATGCGCTCGCCCGGCTCCTCGGCCGGCTCGCCGCCGGGTTCCTCCGCATCGCCGTCAGCGGGCCGCCGCCGACGCCGGCGACGCGGCCGGGTCTCCTCGTCCAGCGACAGCTCGTGCGGGTCGCGGGCGGGCGCGTCGTCCACCGGGGGCAGCGACACCGGAAGTCGGGCCGGCGGCTCGGGGTCGGCGAAGGCGTACCCGTCCCCGTCCGCCTCGGGGGCGGGGTCGTCGTCGCCGGGGCGGGCCGGGTCGGTCGTCATTCGCTCGGGTGACTCGTCGTCCGGGCCGCGCGCGGCCGGGAGGAAGGACGGGAGCGATCGAGGTGATTATGACCGCGGACGGGACGGCGCTCAAGACGCGCCGCGGGGTGCCGGGTTGAGTTGAACCGTCGGCCGGCGACGCCGCGAGGGCGGACCGATACGTGACGAAGCCCACCCGTTGGGGCGGGTGGGCTCGTAACCCGGGGCGCACGGGCTTAGTCGTCCTTCTTCTTCCGCTGGAACTGCGGGCGGGCCTCGGCCTGAATCTTGGCCACGTCCACCGCCTCGCCGGTCAGGTCCTTCCACTTGGTCTTCTGGTCCGCGGTCAGGACACCTTCGAGCTTGGTCATCGCCTCCTTGGAGATGGCCGCGCTCTTCTTCGTGAACTCCGCCATCTTCTCCGGGTCGGGCCGCTCGCCCTTCTGCCGCCGGCCGAACCCGAACTCCTGGCGCAGCTCCTGCAGTTCCTTGCCGTTGGCCTGCTCGATGTCCCGGACCTTCTCCTTCTGCTCGTCGGTCAGCTTCAGCGCCTCCTGGACGTGCGGCGTGGCGAACGCCCGGGTGCCCGACACCTGGGTGTCGATCTGCCGGAGCCGCTTGACCTGGTCCGGCTTGAGGACCGTGGCGATCTCCTTGTACGCCTCCTTGGTCTGCTCGGCCATGATCTCGCCGAACTTCTCGCGGTCGAAGTTGCCGCCCTGGAACAGCTCGCGCATCTTCTCCCGCTGCTTGGCGCCGAACTCTCTGGCCCACTCCTTGAGCTTGCTGGCCTGACCCTCGTCGATCTTGAGTTCCTTCTGCACGATCTTGGAGTTGATGAGCTGGGCCGGCCCGCCGCCGAACCCGCCGAACATGCCCCGGCCGCCCGGCTGGGCCAGCGCCGTCAGCCCGCCCAGCCCGGCCACCAGTGCCGCCGCCACCGCCCCTCGCGTGAATCGCATGGCGAATCCCCGATGTGACAGGTGAAAGGGAGTCGCGGGCCGTCCAGCCCGCCCGCGTCATCATTGTCGCCGTCGGGGTGAGAATCGAGTGAGAAAACGGAAACCCCCGGGCGAAAGTGAAGTCGGCATGCTCTGTCGAAAACCTCGTCGTCGGGTGGCCCTGTCTTCAGCCCGAAGGGCTGGGAGTTCTCAGCCCAGGGCGCAGCCCTGGGGAGCAGGCCAATCCCTCTACAGCCCTGAAAGGGCGACACACGGCTATGCTGTCTCGCCCTTTCAGGGCTATGCGCCGGTGGGGCCGCGTCCCCCCAGGGCTGCGCCCTGGGCTGAGAACTCCCAGCCCTTCGGGCTGAAGACAGGGCCGTCACAGCACGAGCACTGCGACAGAGCACCCGCTGGGGGAGTGGGGAGTGCGAAATCAATGCCAGATGGTATTACTTCGGCAGACCCTCCAGATCGGGCGGGAGCTTCGGGGCGTCCTTCTGCCGGTGTTCGCTCAGCAGCTTCTCCAACTGCCGGACCTTCTCGCTCTGGGCCGTGGCCACGTTCTTCGTCTCGAAGGGGTCGGCCGCCAGGTCGTACAGCTCGGGCCGGCCCTTGTTTCGCTCGATCAGCTTCCAGTCGCCGTGCAGTAGCGCCCGGCCGCCTTTCATGGCGATGTAGATGGTGCGGTCCGAACGGGCCGGTGAGGCGCCCGTCAGCGCCGGCCACTGGTCGATGCCGTCCCACTTCAAGTCAGTTTTCGGCTTGTACCCGGCGAGGCCGGCGATCGTCGGGAACCAGTCTACCGCGTGCATCGGCGTGGCGAACTTGCCCGGCTTGAGCCGGCCCGGCCAGTTGGCGAACGCGCTCACCCGGATGCCGCCCTCGTAGAGGGTGTTCTTCTGCCCCCGCAGCGGGTCGTTCTCGCTGTTGAGCGGCGAGTGCCCGACGGTGCCGACGTAGGCGTTCTTGAGCGACTCGATCCCGCCGTTGTCGCTGGTGAAGACGATCAGCGTGTTGTCCCGCTGGCCGGTCCGCTCCAGCGCGGCGACGAACTGGCCGACCTTCGCGTCCAACTGCGAAACCATTGCGGCCATCCGCAGCCGCGAGTCCTGCTTCGCCGGGTCGGCGTGAAACTTGACGCCAGCGTAGAGCTTCTTGTACTCCTCCGGGGCGTCCACCGGGGTGTGGACGGCATGGAACGCGACGTAGACCAGCCACGGCCCGTTCTTCGCCTCGATCCGGCGGACGGCCTCCGCAGCGACCAGTTCGGTGGCGTTGCCGTCCTCGTGGAACAGCTTGCCGTCCCGGTGCCAGGTGTCCTCGTAGGGGCTTCCCTTGCGGTACTTGTGCGTCCACGGGTCGGCCGCGCCGGTGAGCGTGCCGTAGCCGTGGTCGAAGCCGAAGCGGGTCGGCCCCCACTCCGGCCGCGACCCGAGGTGCCATTTGCCGGTCTGGTAGGTGTGGTAGCCGACCAACTTCAGCGCCGAGGCCAGCGTCACCGTGCCGAGGGGCATCGCGCGCAGGTTGCTCGGGGCCAGGGCTTGGGGGCCGAACCGGCCGGGGTATCGGCCGCTCATCAGCGCGGTGCGGGTCGGGGTGCAGACGGGCTGGACGTAGTGCCGGTCCAGCTCGACGCCGGTCTTGACGAGCTTATCCAGGTTCAGCGTCCTGGAGAAGCCGCCGTGCCAGCCGACGTCGGACCACCCCAGGTCGTCCGCGACGACCAGCAGGACGTTCGGCCGGTCGGCGGCGTGCAGGGCGGGCGCCGCGGCCAGCAGCACGACGGCGGGGAGTGCGGCTTTCATCGTCATGTCGCTCACCGGTCCTTCCGGTCGGGGGCCATGAATGTGGTATACGCGGTCCCCGTGGGGGCCGGCGAGGTCGTCGCCGCCGGGGAGTGGCGGGCCGCGGGCCGATGGCGTACACTCGGGCGGCCGCCTCCCACCCCGCCGCGAGGGCACTGCCGTGTCGCCGACCGACCCCATCGACCGCCGCCGCTTCCTCGGCGCCGCGCCCGTCGCGGCCGCCGCACTCACCGGTCCGGCCGGTGCCGCCGCGCTGCCCCAGGCCGACCCCCGCCCGCCGGTGACCGACCCGCGAGCCACCTCCGGCGACGTCCGGTACGGCCCCAACTGGGACGAACGGTTCACCCTCACGGTCGGCAACGACAAGGGCGACCTGTGCGGCCGGGACCAGCGGGTGATCCAGGCCGCCGTCGATACCGTCGCCCGAATGGGCGGCGGCACGGTCCAGCTCCTGCCCGGCACCTTCCGGCTCCGCAACGCCGTCTACCTGTGCTCGAACCTCCGGCTCGTCGGCAGCGGCCCGGACACCGTCCTGGTCAAGGAGCCGTCAGTCACGGCGAAGTTCGCCGCCGACTCCGACTGGTACGACCAGGAAATCACACTGGTGGACGCGGCGGGGTTCCGGGTCGGGGATGGCGTCTGCCTGCGGGCCAAGAACCCGCACCACGGCGGGCCGACCGTCCTCAAGCGGACGCTGGTCGCCCGGTCGGGCCGCCGGTTCAAGCTAGACAAAGGGCTACGGGAGAACCTGTGGTCGGTCGGCAACCCGACCGCCGCGACCCTCTTCCCGATCCTCAGCGGCGAGTTCGTCACCGGCGTGACGATCGAGGACCTGACGCTGGACGGCAACAAGGCGAACAACGCGGAGTTGGACGGCAACTACGCCGGCTGCATCTTCCTTCAGGACTGCTCTGATGTCCGCATCCGCGAGGTGGTCGCCCGCGACTACCACGGCGACGGCATCAGCTGGCAGATTTGCCACGACGTAACCGTGGAGGGGTGCGAGAGCCGGGGGCACACCGGGCTGGGGCTGCACCCGGGGTCCGGGTCGCAGCGGCCGCTGGTGCGCAACAACAAGGTGGTCGGGAACAAGATCGGGCTGTTCTTCTGCTGGGGGGTGAAGTACGGGCTGGCCGAGGGGAACGTGATCGAGGACACGGCGACCGCGGGGATTTCGGTGGGCCACCGCGACACGGACAACGTGATCCGCGGCAATACGGTGCGGCGGAGCGGCCAGGTCGGCATCCTGTTCCGGCCGGAGCGGGGGAAGGGGTTCACCGGCGACCGCAACCTGGTCGAGGGGAACGTGGTGACGGACACCGGTGGCGAGGCAGCGGCGGCGGTGGACGTGCAGGGGCCGACCGCCGGGCTGGTGTTCCGGCGCAACGAGCTGCGCGAGACCCGCGGCCCGGCGAAGCGGGTCGGGTTCCGGCTAGGTAAGGACGCGAAAGACATCACCCTCGACCGGAACACCGTTACGGGGTTCGCGGCCGAGGTGGAGGACCGCCGGAAGTAGGCGGACCGACGTCGGTCGCGTCACTCCTTCTTCAGCGTCGCGTCGGCCTTCGGCTTCACCGTCGGCTCGCCGGTCAGGTAGCCAAGGGAGGCGAGGAACCGGTCGGCCCGGTCGGTCGTCGCCTCCAGCCACGGCGGGCGGTTGAAGAAACTGTGCGGCTGGTCGGCGGCGGTGTACAGCTCCGCCCGCACGCCCAGCCCCTTCGCCTTCGCCACGTACTCCGTCCCCATCGCCAGCAGCCGGTCGGCGGTGCCGAAGAAGATCACCGCTGGCGGGGCCGACTTCGACAGGTACAGCGTCGGCGAGATCGCCCGTGCCACGTCCTTGCCGTCGGCACCGGGGATTTCGCGGCCCTTCAGGAGCGTCAGGTTCAGGGCCGGGTTGTAGAGCACCATCGCGTTCGGCCGGCACGACGCCTTCGGGTCGTCGGCCGCGTCGAACCCGTCCACGAACGCCGTACACGCTGCCAGGTGTCCGCCGGCCGACCCGCCGGACGCGATCACCTTGTCCGGGTCGATGCCGAGCTTCGCCGCGTTCGCCCGGACGTAGCGGACCGC
>DASSAT010000145.1:0-4396 GCA_035699305.1 Fimbriiglobus sp.
GGGCCTCGAAGACTCGGCCCACCCTACGAAAGAAGCCGCCGTGCAACGCATCACCCGGGACCAGTCCCGCAAGTTCGCGTTCGACTGGCGGAACGAGCCGCTGTTGCGCGTCCGGCCCGGCGAGCCGTTCGAGGTCGAGACCGACGACGCCGGCAGCGGGTACTTCAAGACCCCCGACGACAAGGCGATCCCGGCGAAGCGCCCCGGCTTCGACCGCAGCCCGCCGCTGGCCAACCCCATCGGCGGGCCGGTCTACCTGGAAGGGGCCGAGCGCGGTGACGTGATCGTGGTCGTCATCGAGGACATCGAAGTTGATGCCTACTCGTGGACGGCGGTCGGCCCGCGGCGGGGACCGCTCGGCGAATCGACGCGCTGGCCGGAGCTGTCCGGCGAGTACACGACGAAGATCTTCCGCCACGACAACGGCAAGCTGCACTTCAACGACCGTATCTCCTGGCCGATCACGCCGTTCATCGGCACGCTGGGGCTGGCGCCGGAGCGCGAGGTGGCGACCAGTCTCGACGGGCAGGGGCCGTGGGGCGGCAACCTGGACGTGCGCGACTTCGCGCCCGGCAACCGCGTCCACCTGCCGGCGTATCACCCCGGCGGCTTGCTCTATCTGGGGGACGTCCACGCCAGCCAGGGGGACACGGAGTTCACCGGCACCGCGGCCGAGACCCGGGCGACGGTGCGGGTGCGGCTGGAGTTGGTCAAGCGGAAGGCGATCCCGTGGGTACGGGTGGAGAAGCCGGGCGCTGTCGTGGCGGTGCGGGCCGACCGGCCGCTGGAGGCGGCGGTCGAGGCGGCGACGGTGGACCTGATGGCGTGGCTGATCGCCGAGCACGGCTACACGCCGACCGACGCCTATTGCCTGGTGAGCACTTGCCCGGACTTCCGCGTCAACGTCTACCAGATGTGCAAGATCGGCAAGCTCAGCTTCGTCGCCGGTGCGGAGCTGCCGAAGCGATACCTGCGCGGGTGAAACCGTGACACGAACCTGTCGGCGAACGGCCCCGCTGGCCGCGCTGCTCGCCGGTGCGGTCGCGCTCCCCGCCGCGCCCGAGCCGATGCCGCACCCGAAGGGGTACGTCTGCCGCCGCGCCGCGACGCCGGTGACGATCGACGGCAAGATCGACGAGGAAGCGTGGACGGCCGCCGCTTGGTCCGAGCCGTTTGTGGACATCGAAGGCGACAAGAAGCCGCAACCCCGGCACCGCACCCGCGTCAAGATGCTCTGGGACGACGCGGCCCTGTACATCGCGGCCGAGCTGGAGGAGCCGCACGTCTGGGCCACGTTGAAGGATCACGACGCGATCATCTACCACGACAACGACTTCGAGGTGTTCCTCGACCCCGACGGCGACAGCCACCTGTACGGCGAGCTGGAACTCAACGCCCTCAACACCACCTTCGACCTGCTCCTGCCGAAGCCGTACAAGGACGGCGGCCGGGCGGTCATCGCCTGGGAGATCACCGGGCTGAAAACGGCGGTCCACGTCAACGGCACGCTCAACGACCCGAGTGACATGGACCGCGGCTGGACGGTCGAAATCCGCTGGCCGTGGACGGGGCTGAAGGAGTTGACGAGTGTGCCGATCCCGCCGAGGGACGGCGACCAGTGGCGGATCAACTTCTCGCGGGTGGAGTGGGACACGGAGGTCGTCGGTGGGAAGTATCAGAAGGTCAAGGGGCGAAAGGAACACAACTGGGTCTGGTCGCCGCAGGGGGTGATCGACATGCACCGCCCGGAGCGGTGGGGCTACCTCCAGTTCAGCACCGCGGAGGGGGCGGTCCCCTTCCGGCCGGACCCGACCGCTGCGGCGCGGGACCTGTTGCACCGGGTCTACTACGCCCAGCGGGATTACCGGAAGGCGAACGGCCGGTACGCCGCCACGATCGCCGACCTGAGGCTGACCGGGGGCGGGGTGCGGATCGAGACCACGACCGGCGGGTTCGAGGCGAGCGCCGAGGTGCCCGGCGACAAGAAGCGGCGGGTGGTCATCACACACGATGCTCGTGTGACGGTCGAATAGCTCGTGTAGGGTGGGCCGAGTCTTCGAGGCCCACCATTGTCCGCACGGTGGGCCTCGAAGACTCGGCCCACCCTACACCCGGAAGCGCTCCAACTGCTTCTCGTCCAGCTCCACCCCCAGCCCCGGGCCGTCGGGCACTTTCGCATACGGCGGCCCCAGGTCCAGCGGCCGGGTAATCAAATCCGCGTCGTGGTACAGCGGCCCGATCGTGTCGGCCGGGAAACTGTCGCTGTCGATCTCGGGCAGCGCCGCCGCGACGTGCAGCATCGCGGCGGTGCCAATGCCCAACTCCAGGTTGCTGCCGATCGCACACCGTAGGCCCGCCGCCTTGGCGACCGCGACGATCTCGGCCGTCGCCGCGATCCCGCCGTGCTTGCCGGGGTAGACGCTGAAGACGTCCGCCGCCCGGTGCATCGACAATAGCCACGCATCCTGGGGCGTGAAGACGCTCTCGTCGGCCATGATCGGCGTCGGCGTGTCGCGGCGCAGTTCGGCCAGCGCGGCGGGATCGCCCGCCGGGATCGGCTGCTCGGCCAGGAGCAGGTTCACGTCCTCCAGCCGGCGGAGGCAATGCTTCGCCTGCTGAATCGTCCACCCGCAGTTGGCGTCGATCGTCACCGGCACGTCCGGCCCGGCCACCTCGCGGACCGCCCGCACCCGCGCAATATCCGTCTCCGGGTCGAGGCCGGTCTTCACCTTCACGCAGCTCACGCCCATCTTGAGCCACCCCTCGGCCATCTTGCGCGCGTCGGGGACTTCCCGCGCCCAGACGACGAGCTTGATGCGGATTCGGTCCCGCACCTTGCCGCCAAGCAACTGATACACGGGGACGCCGGCCGCCTTGCCGGCGATGTCCCACAGGGCCATCTCGACCGCGGCCTTGGTGAACGGGTTGAGCTTCACCAGATGGTCCATCACCCGGCGGGCGCCGCTGATGCCCCGCGGGTCCATCCCGAGGAGCGCCGGCGCGAAGTAGTCGCGGATGGCCGCGACCGACCCGGCCTGCGTCTCGCCGGACCACAACGCGGAGATGGTCGCCTCGCCCAGCCCGACCAGGCCGGCGTCGGTGTGGACGCGGACGATCACATACGGCGAGGTGACGTGCTCGCCGTGGGCGGTCTTGGCGGTCATCCCCTTCTTCAGCGGGACGCAGACCGGGATCGCCTCGACGCGGGTGATCTTCATCGCAGCTCTCTTTCCCCGCCCTCCCCGTGGGGGAGGGCGGACGAATGGACTCAATGCGATTCGGTGTCAGCGCCCCGCGGGCTGGTGCTGGCGCCACGCCCAGCGGAACAGGTTGCGGGCGTCGGCGTACCGGCCGTCGGTGGACGTGCTGCCGAGCACCACCACCAGCAGGTGGTCCGACCCGCGCTTGCCGCTGGCGATCAGACAGCACCCGGCCGCGGTCGTCGTGCCGGTCTTCACCCCGTCGTAGCCCTCGATCCCCAGCAGCCGGTTGGTGTTCTCCCAGACGACGGTCCGCTTCGTCCCGTCCGGCCCGGCCACCTCATACTCGTGGCGGCGCGTCCCGACGTACCGCCGGAACCGCTCGTCCCCCAGTGCCCGCCGGGTCAGGGCGAGCAGGTCGCGCGCGCTGGAGCGGTTGTCGGTGGTCAGCCCGCTAGTGTCCCGGTAGCTCGTCTCGGCGAGCTTGAGCTCCTTCGCCTGCCGGTTCATCTCGCCGACGAACGACTTCACCGGGTCGTCGTCGTGGCCGAGCCGGGGGCCGAAGTGCTCGGCCAGGGCGACCGAGGCGTCGTTGCCCGACGGCAGGAGTAGCCCGTAGAGCAGCTCCCGCACTGGCAGCTTCTCGCCGGCCCGCAGCTTGGACGAACTGCCGGGCGTCTTGTCCGCCTTCTCGGAGAAGGTGACGACCTCGTCGAGCACCTTCGGGTCGTCGGCCGCCAGCCGCAGCACGACCCAGGTGGTCATCACCTTGGTGGTGCTGGCGATGGCCCGCGGCTCGGCCTCGTTGGCCCCGCCCAGCAGCTTGCCGGTCCGGGCGTCGGCGACGGCCCACGCCTTGGCGGTGACGAACGGCGGTCCGTCGAGCCGGTCGGCGGGCTGCTTCGTGTCGGGCGCCTGCGCCCGGACCGGGGACGACGTCAGGGCCGCGAGCAGTGCGGCAACGAGCAAGGTGCGACCAGCCATCGGTTCCTCCCGTCGGTTCCAAGACCCCACTGCGGTACTCACCCGTTCGGTGTAGCGGACCGGGCTGCTGGCGTCAGGGAGGCAAGGTTGCCACTTCCAGGACTGGCAATGTGGCAGCCTTGCCCACCTCTTTCAGCTTCCGCCTCAACCAGAGGGGTTCAGGTGGGCAGATTGCCACTTCGGGATGTGGCAATGTGGCCATCTGATCCCCG
>DASSAT010000146.1:0-3147 GCA_035699305.1 Fimbriiglobus sp.
ACCCCCTCATCTTCCGAACCGGAGAGGCCGGCCGATTCCCTTGCGCAGCACGAGTTCCGGCTTCCGGTCCGCGGGGCCGCCGGGGAAGGTTTCCTTCGTCCCGTCCGGCCAAAGGACGTCGATGGCGTCCACCTGACCGGCCGTGCCGAGGCCGAAGTGGGCTCGCGGGTCGTTGCTGCACAGGTAGCTGTACGCCGGGTTGACCACCCGCACCCACCGGCGGCCGCCGGCCCGGACCGTGACCTCGGCGCCGGTGGCGTCCCGCTTGAGGGCCGGGTCGATGGCACGGACGATCAGCCCGTGGCCGCGGTCGGGGGCGACGTTGCGGAAGAGCCGCGCCGGCCCGGCCAGCGAGGTGACGAGTAGGTCCAAAGCCCCGTCGCCGTCGATGTTCCCGCAGGCGAGGCCGCGGTACACTCCGGGCACGCCGCACAGGGCACGGTCGCGGGCGGATACGTCCCGGAACCGGCCGGCGCCGTCGCTGGCGAACAGCTGGTTCCGCTCGGCGTACTGACCCCAGAACGGCCCAAGCGCATCCTCGGAGACCGGCGGACCGCGGGCGACCCGGCCGTTGACCGCCACCACGTCCAGGGCGCCGTCGTGATCGAAGTCGGCCATGACGGTGCCGAACCCGGTGCCCCGCGACCCGGCCGGCGTCAGGCCCGCCGACACCGTCTGGTCCCGGAACGTCCCCCGCGGCCCCTGACGCCAGAGGGTGTGGGTCTCGCTGGTCAGATGGGTCACGAACAGATCGAACAGGCCGTCCCCGTCCACGTCTCCCACGGCGACCCCCATGTTCGCGGGCGCCTGACCCATGCCGTCATAGGCCAGACCGCGGGCGACCGCCTCGTCCCGGAAGGTGCCGTCGCGCTGGTTGATCCACAGGTGGTTGGGCCGGCCGTCGTTGGCGACGAAGATGTCCGGCCAGCCGTCGCCGGTGAAGTCGGCGCAGGTCACCCCCAGCCCCGGGCCTTCCAGCCGACCCATCCCCGCCTTCTCGGTCACGTCCTCGAACTCCACCTTCTTCTCTGACCCCTGATCCCTGACCCCTGACCCCCGGTTCCGGTAGAGCTTGGTGACGGAGCCGCGGAACTGCCGGGGGTGGCAGTAGTCCCGCCGGCCCTGCCGGTCGAAGCACTGCACGGCGGGGTCGTAGGTCACGTAGTTGACCACCACCAGGTCGAGCCAGCCGTCGCGGTCGAAGTCCATGAAAGCGGCCGACGTGCCCCACAGGACGCTGTCCAGGCCCGCCGCACGGCCGACCTCGGTGAAGGCGCCACTGCCATCGTTGCGGAAGAGCTTCAGGCCGCCGAACTGGGTGACGAGCACGTCCGGCCGGCCGTCGTTGTTGACGTCGCCGACGGCCACGCCGGTGCAGTACCCCGCGATGTCCAGGCCGGACCCCTTGCTGACGTCGGTGAAGTGCCCGTCCGGCCCCTGGTGGTACAGCCGGTTGGTGGACTTGGAGTCGGGTCCGCCGCTTTGGAGGAGGTAGAGGTCGAGGCGGCCGTCGGCGTCGAAGTCGAGCAGGGCCGCGCCCGCGCCCATGATCTGCGGCATGAAGAAGTGGCCGACCGGGCCGGCGTCGTGACCGAAGTCCAGCCCGACCTCGGCCGTCACGTCAGCGAACCACGCCGGCCCATCGGCCACCGTGCCCGCCGGGGGGTCCGGGGTCGGCCGCGGACGCGCGAGGTAGACGCCGGCCGACACCACGAGCAGCACCAGCCCCCCGCCGAGCAACCGGGAGGGCGTTACGGTCATGGGCCACCTCGGACGGACGGGTGTTCGGGGCCGGACGACTCGATTCAAACCCCGTGGACACGCTCATCCGAGGAACCGCCGGGCCTTGTCGGTGAGGTCGTAGCTCTGGACCGGGTTGTCCCCGACGAAGGCCACCGTGCCCAGCCGCACGTACCCGGCCCGCACCAGTTCGGCGTAGGCCGTCGTGTGCTCCTCGGGCGTGTGGCCCGGAACGGTCCGGCGGCTGCCGCGGTCGCCGGACCCGGGGGCGTCCGCGTCCAGGTGCTTCTCCAGGAGTCGCCGCGCGAGCGGGGAGAGGTTCGGTTCGGTCACGGGGCACCTCCGACCCCGACGATACCCGCGCCTGCCGACGACCGATAGGCGCACGGGCGATCATCATCCCGGGACGCGGGGCGTGTGGAGGCGGTGAGACGGGTCGGTCGGGATGCGGGGATTGGTCGAAGCTCGCCGCGGTTCATGACCGCAGGCTTCGCGACCGCTTCGGACGGAGACTTCAGTTCAAGAGCGGGTGATGGGACTTGAACCCACGACAACCTCGTTGGCAACGAGGTACTCTACCACTGAGTTACACCCGCACGTCGGCACCGATAACTTACCGGCGCCGGGGAGGGATTTCAAGGGGCTAGCTGACCCGGAGTTCGCCCGGTTGGGTCGGGGTTGACCGTCGCCGCCTCGGCTTCCACGACCGGTACGCCGCCCGCCGGACCCCACACCCACCCGAAACGCGCTCTCGCGGAGTGAGCGGACCATGCTCAGTCGAAATGCTCGTGATGTGACGGCCCTGTCTTCAGCCCGAAGGGCTGGGAGCAGCCCTGGGTTCGCGGGCGGTGGGTTTTCCAGCCCGAAGGGCTGGGACACGACCCGCCGGCCGCCTGTCCCAGCCCTTCGGGCTGGATGGTCGTTACCCGTCGGACCCAGGGCTGCGCACTGGGCTGAGGACTCCCAGCCCTTCGGGCTGAAGACAGGGCCACCCGGCGAGGTTTTCGACAGAGCGAGCGGACCACACCTACAGACGAGGCCGGGGGCCATCCCCCGGCCTCGCTCGAACTGCTCGTGTCGTTGCTCAGGCGGCGACGGTCGCCTCGGCCTTGCGGCGGAACCGTCGGCGCAGCGCGCCCAGCCCGGCCAGCCCGAGCGCGGCGATCCCCAGCACCGTCGTCGGCTCCGGCACCGGCACCAGCTCGAACTGGGCGCTGCCGATGTCGAGGAAGTGCCCGCCGACGAAGTTCTGGCCGGTGAAGTTGACCGACGATAGCCAGGTCGCGTACGCCGCGTTCGGGTCGCCGGTTAGGCCGTTGAACACGATGCGGCCCTGCGCGCCGGGGAAGAAGTGGGTGCCGGTCCAGCCCATGACGGTCGGGCTGCTGGTCAACTCGGCGAGCGGAG
>DASSAT010000147.1:0-6362 GCA_035699305.1 Fimbriiglobus sp.
GAACCCCTTCACCTGGTCCGGCGTCACCATCGGGTCGTCCGCCCCGTGCAGCACCAGCACCGGGCACTTGATACGTCCCTTCGTCGCTGGCGTCGGAGTGGCCAGCGCCCCGTGGAAGCTGACCGCCCCGCGCAGGTCCGCCCCGGACCGGGCCAGGTCCAGTGCCACCGTCCCACCCATGCAGTACCCCATGCAGACGAGCTTCGCCGGGTCCGCCGCCGGGTTCGCCCGAATCAGGTCCAGCGCCGCCCCGATCCGCCCCTGCGCGACCCGGCGGTCGCTCATCACCGCCTGGTACAGCTTGCCGGCCTCGTCGGCGGTCGTTGCCGTCTTCCCCTTGCCGAACAGGTCCACCGCGAACCCGACGTAGCCCAGGGCGGCGAGCTGCTCGGCCCGCGTGCGGACGTAGGCGTTGTGCCCCCACCACTCGTGGACCACCAACACCCCCGGCCGCCGGCCGGCCCCGTCCGGGTACGCGACGTACCCTTCGAGCGCCACGTCCCCGTGGCGGTATCCCACGACTTCGGTCCTCATGGTCGGTCCTCCCGGTTGCCCATCCGCTTTCGCCGATCCGTTCGCTTGACACCGCCCCGGCCGGTGGTTACGTTCATGATGTTTTAATGCCGCCCGGAGCCTACCCCGCCGCCGCCCGGTCAGTGTATCGAGACTCGCAAGCTCGCGCACCGGGTCGAGAGTGGAACAAGCCAGTGGGTCCGGGCGGGCGTCTCTGAGCCTGCGTCACGGCCTGTCGTTTCCGCACTTTATTTCCGGGGGCAACCATGTCCGCACGTCCGCGCCGACCGCACCGGTCCGGGTTCACGCTCATTGAGCTGCTGGTGGTGATCGCCATCATCGCCATCCTCATCGGCCTGCTCCTGCCCGCGGTCCAGAAGGTCCGCGAGGCCGCCGCCCGCACCCAGTGCATGAACAACTTGAAGCAGTACGGGCTGGCCATGCACAACTACCACGACGCCAACGGCAAGTTCCCGATCGGGTCGTCGAACAACAGCTCGGCCAGCCAGGTGCCGCGGACCTACCGGCGGACGTGGACCCAGTTCATCTGGCCGTACATCGAGCAGGACGTGCTGGCCAACAAGAACGACCTGAACCAGCCGTTCTACCTGCCCCCGTGTACCATCGCCGGGAACATGAACGGGCTGTGCGGCCAGCGGCTCAAGATGTACTACTGCCCCAGCGACGGGCAGGGGCAGGACCTGACCAACCACCCGCAATACCAGCGGACCCGGGGGAACTACGTGGTCAACTGGGGGAACGCCCTGTACGACGACCGGCGGACCTCGTCGGCCGGGACCGCGACCGCCGCGAACTTCGGTCCGTTCTACCACCAGGGCGGCCGCCGCAACCTGCCGGGCACAGTCACCATTCCCGCCATCTCGGACGGCACCTCGAACACCCTGATGATGTCCGAGACGCTGATGGCCAAGAGTGCCGCCGACAACGACTGGCGGGGGGACATCCACAACGACGACGGGGTGTTCCGCTTCCACACCACCCTGACGCCGAACTCGTCCTCCCCGGACCTGATCAACAACACCAACTACTTCCGCCAGAACGGGGACCCGCTGATGCCGGTCGCCCTGGGCAACCCACAGGTGGCGGCCGCCCGCAGCCGGCATACCGGCGGGGTCAATGCCGCCATGTGCGACGGGTCGATCCGGTTCGTCCGCAACGCCATCCCGCTGATCACCTGGCGGGCGATGGGGTCGAAGTCCGGCGGCGAGGTGGTGACGAACGACTAACCCCCGGAGCACCGCGATGACGACGACCACACGGGCCGCGTGGGCCGCGTGCCTGCTGGCCGCCCTGGCGACAGCGGCCGGGTGCGGCGGCAACGCGACCACCGGCGAGGTGACCGGGACGGTGACGGTGGACGGCCAGACGCCCCCGTCCGGGTCCTCGATCTCGTTCGTCCCAGCCGACGGCAAGTCGCCGACCGCCGGCTGTCTGATCGAGGACGGCAAATACTCCACCCGGGTGCCGGTCGGGACGGCCAAGGTCGAGATCCGGGTGCCGCGGGTCCTCGGTAAGCCGCGGGCGGCCAAGAACGGGCCGGGGGCGGAGGGGCAACTCGTCGAGGAATCCCTGCCCGAGAAGTACAATGCGCGGACCGAGCTGACGTTCGACGTCAAGCCGGGCACGAACGAGAAGAACTGGGACCTCAAGACCAAGTGACGACCACAGCCACCCCGACGAGGCCCAGGCCGCCGACCGCCGGCCCGGGCCTTTGTTGTTGCCCCAACAGCGGAAAAAAGTTACGCTTGCCTTATCCAACCGGGGCGCACCCGTACCTCCCGCCTGACCGCGCCCCACCCGCCTCCCGAGGGCGCCCGCCATGCTGACCCTTCTCGGCCGACCGACCCGGTACTGCGACGGCCTCACCCGCCGGGCCGCCCTCAAGGTCGGCGCCTTCTCGTTCGGCGCCACCACCCTGACCCTCGCCGACGTCTACCGCGCCGAGGCGAAGCAGCCATCCCTCGCCGGGCACAAGGCTGTCATCAACGTCTTCCTCGGCGGCGGCCCGCCGCACCTGGACCTGTTCGACCTCAAGCCGGACGCCCCGGCCGAGGTCCGCGGTGAGTTCAAGCCGATCCCGACGACCGTCCCCGGCATCGAAATCTGCGAGGTCTTCCCGAAGCTCGCGCGGATGATGGACAAGTTCGCGGTCATCCGCTCGATCGTCGGAGCCCGGGGCGGGCACGACGCCTACCAGTGTACGACCGGCTTCGAGCAGCGGTCCCTGTCCGCGATCGGCGGCCGGCCGAGCGTCGGCGCGGCGCTTTCGAAGCTCCAGGGGCCGGTGGACCCGTCGGTGCCGCCGTTCGTCGGGCTGGCCGAGACGACCCGGCACGTCCAGTGGAGCGACCCCGGGCCGGTCGGGTTCCTCGGCAGCACGTTCGCCGCCTTCAAGCCGAGCGGCCCGGACCTGGCGAACATGAAGCTCAACCCGACCAACCGCGACCAACTGGCCGACCGCCGGACGCTGCTGGCCGGGTTCGACACCCTCCGCCGCGGGATGGACGAGACCGGGGCGCTGGCCGGGATGGACGCCCACACCGAGCGGGCGCTGAACGTGCTCCTCTCCAGCAAGCTGATCGACGCCCTGGACCTGTCCAAGGAGGACCCGCGGGTCCGCGACCGCTACGGCGACGGCAAGCCGTACCACTTCCAGTACGACGGCGCCCCGACCGCCAACGACCAGTTCTTGATGGCCCGCCGGCTGGTCGAGGCCGGGGCGCGCTGCGTGACGCTCACGTTCGGCCGGTGGGACAGCCACGGCAAGAACTTCGACCTGGTGCGCGACCACGGCTCGAAGCTCGACCAGGCGCTCTCGGCACTGGTGTGGGACCTGGATCGGCTGGGGCTGCTCGACGACGTGACGGTGATCGCGTGGGGCGAGTTCGGGCGGACGCCGCGGATCAACAAGGGGGCCGGCCGCGACCACTGGCCGCAGGTGAGCTGCGCGATCCTGGCCGGCGGCGGGATGCGGACGGGTCAGGTGGTCGGCAGCACGAGCCGGCTGGGCGAGCACGCCAAGGACCGGCCGGTGACGTTCGGCGACGTGTTCGCGACGCTCTACCGCAACCTCGGCCTGGACCCCGAGACGACGACGATCGTGGACCCGACCGGCCGCCCGCAGCACCTCACCGACGGCAAGGCGATCCGCGAACTGGTGTGAGTGGCCCCGGCGACCGGAACGCCATGAGTCATGCCGACGACCCGACAGGACAGGGTCCGAACCCTGTGCCTCCACGCCCGATCCGCCTGATCGACGGTTTGGCGGGTTCGCCGCAAGAGGTCGTACCCGCCTCCCTCGTTTGTGATCTCCCTCCTGATCGTCTCCCGGATATCGAACAGGCGTGGTCCCCGGCCAGGCAAGCGGTCTCGACGCACCTGCTGGCCCTCGGTCGCCCGGCGGAGCACGCGCACTGGAACTGGCGAAACAAGTCCAACCCCGACCGGCACCGGATCTTTGCCGTCGAGTGCGCGGGCGGAGTGCAAGGGCTGATGGCCGTACTGCGCAAGCCCCGGCCCGCCGGTATCGCGGCCGCCCCGGGGCCGGTCGTGTATGTGGACTTCATCGAGGTCGCACCCTGGAACCTGAAGTCGGGACCGAACCCGCCACGGTACAGGGGCGTCGGCACGGTCTTGATCGCGGAGGCGATCCGGTTGAGTCAGGAGATGGGTCTGTGTGGCCGGGTCGGACTCCACGCCCTCCCGCAAGCAGAAGATTACTACCTCAGTCACTGTCGTATGACTTGGGTTGGTCGAGATGATCGCTATTACGACCTGGCATATTTCGAGTACACTGAACAGCAGGCTGCCGAGTGGCTGGCCGAATCGGGGACGTAGCCCATGGCAACCGAGAAAGACGAACAGTTCCGGCGAATGGCGGAGGCGGAGGACGGGGCGGCCGTGTCGGCCGGGGTCTGGCTGGGCGACCCGACCGCCACCCCCGACCCGCCGTCCGCGCAGGTCAAGGCGGCGGAGGCGCTCGGTCGGTCGTTCGCCGCGTTCCTGGAGACGGCCAACCCCGTCCACCGCGAGAAACTGCTAGGCGCGGTCATCGACGCGATGGTGGCGGAGGCCGACGAGATCCGGCAGCGGATCGACGAGACGATTAACCAGTTGATCGACGAGAAGACTGGTCACGCGGCCGGCGCAGCGAAGTGATGCCCCTTTGACCTGTTCACATCCGTGTCATCCGTAGGTGGGGTCGAGTCTTGGAGTCCCGTCAGGGCGACCCGGAATCGTCTACTCCTCGCCCGCCCGCGCCAGGTTCAGCGCCAGCAACCGGGCCAGCAGCTCGTCGTCGGACAGGTCGGCCGGCCAGCCGTAGGCCGCGGACACCGCCGTGTCGAGCCGCCGGTGGGTGGTGACCAGCCACGCCGGCCGCTCGTTGTACAGGTTCGTCAGGGTGCGCTTCTTGAGCTGGGCGGCCGACGCCGCGTCCTTGGGGACGAACCGCGGGTAACGGACGGTGCCGACGCCGCGGGCGTCCGGGTCGTGGACGTACCGCCGCCACGGCCCGTCGGCCGACCCGGGAAACGTCAACACCTCCTCGCGGACCCACTCCGGCGGGTTGAACCAGTTCGCCCGCTTCTGGTCGAGTTCCTTCGCCGTAGCTGTGGCGGTCTAGGCTCAGAATAATGTTCTCACCGCGTCGGCCGGCAACATCAGTTGCTTCTCGACACGTGCAGCGATGTCCCCGACTTCCTCCGGTGATCGTAGCGTTGTCAAGAGTTGACCGTATAGCACGATCTTTCGGTCATTCTTCGAGAGCGCGAATCCCGCTTCTTCTAGCCGTACCAGCTTTGCCTGTGCGGCTTTGACGGCCTTCTCGTGTTCCTGTGGTTGAGGCTTCTGCTGGGCCTTTCGACACACCAAGACGATGTCCAGTTGGATGGGCTCCTTTGCCTGTGCCTTCGGAACTGCAACGGACATCTCGGACTTCACCGGTTGCGAGTTGATCACAGTGAACCCAGCACCGAGGACTGCCTTAGCTACCGACTTCCACCCGTCGTCCCTGGAATGATGATAAGTGAAGACCAGCAACCCTTCCTCCTTCAGAACCCGGCGGCATTCGCGGAAGACTGTTCTCAGTTTCGCCGCGAAGCGTTCAGCATCCGAATCCTGAACCTCGGCCACACTCCGCGTACTCCCGCCACCGATCTGCTGCCAGGCGTAGAAGAAGTCCGCTAGTTCAGAGTAGTGGACGTTGTCGAAGAACGGCGGGTCCGTAACGACCAGGTCGATGCTCCGGTCGGGGAGTCCTGTTTCTGCAGAATCCCCGCATGACAAGACGATGGCGCGAGACCCCGGATTGCCGCCCCAAGTGGATAAATCTCCGGAGAACGGCGGGGAGCAGACCTTGCCCGTTGCGGTCTCGGTGCCGTTCACCTCTGTCGGTGCCTCGCGGTACTTGATCGCCCGAAGGAGGCGGCTGCGGAAGAGGCCAGAGAATGACCCGGAACTCTTCGGTGTCCCCCACACGTTCGCCTCGATCGGCGTCCGCTCGGGCTTGAGGATGTGGTGCGAGAACATGTGCCGGACCGCACCCGTCCCTTCGCCCTTGTACGAGGCAAAGAGGTTGTTGAACTCAAGCAGGCCCGAGAACAGCGTCATCAACGCTTGCCTCGCTCCCCCGTCCCCGATCCGAAGGATACCCGCCCGCAGCAGGGCGAGCGCGAGCAACTGCCGGTCGTTGAAGAAATCCCGCCACCGCAGAAACCCGTAGCTCATCGCCTGGCGGGTATTGAAGCCGTCCTCCAGTGACAGGGTTGGTAGCTCATACTTCTCCCGCTCCAGTCTGCGAGAGCACTCCGCATACACTTCCAGGTCGG
>DASSAT010000148.1:0-4012 GCA_035699305.1 Fimbriiglobus sp.
TGGTGCTAGTGACGGTGCGGGCCGGGCTGAAGTGGGTGGGCTACCGGCGGTGCGAGCCGGCGGCCGACGCGGTCCAGTCGGCCGGGTATGTGACGGCTGCCCGGTACGCGGCCGTGGTCCGGGCGGCGGGGTACGCTGGGATGGTCGCCCCCTGGCTGGTCGGCGCGATCCCGACCGAGTCCGCGCCGGCGGGGGCCGTCGCCGCGGTCGGCCAGGTGGCGTGGATGCTCGGCACCGTCGCCGAGTTCCTGGTCCTGCTCGCCTGGTTCCGGCTGCTGAACGAACTCGACGGCCCGGCCGTCGCCCGCCGGGTGTCGGTCTACACCGCCACCTACGCCTTCGCCGTCCTCACCGTCGCCGCGGGGGTCTGCGTCGCCACCCTGTTGACGGCGGCGGCCCGCGACCGACCCCCGGAGCCGCCGGGCGGTCTGGGCGACCTGCCGCCGGAGGGGTGGTACGCACTGGGCGGGGTGGCCGCCCTCGTCGCCCTGTTCGCGGTTATCCTCGGCTGGCAGTACTTCCGCATCCTCACCGCCATCCGGTCGGGCCTCACCCGGTCCTGACGAGTGACCCCCATGACGACGGAGCAGTGGACGGCGGTCGATCGGTACATCACCGACCTGCTCGTGCCGCCCGACCCCGCGCTGGCCGCGGCGCACGAAGCCAGCGCCGCCGCCGGGCTTCCACCGATCAACGTCACCCCGAACCTGGGCAAGCTACTGCACCTGCTGGCGCGGGTCCGGGGGGCGCGCACGATCCTGGAGATCGGCACGTTGGGCGGGTACAGCACGATCTGGCTGGCCCGGGCGCTACCGCCCGGCGGTCGCCTCGTCACCCTGGAGTCCGACCCGAAATGCGCCGAGGTCGCCCGCGGAAACATCGCCCGCGCCGGCCTGTCCGATGTGGTCGAGCTGCGGCTCGGGCAGGCGCTGGACACGCTGCCGCGGCTCGCCACCGAGGGCCGCGGGCCGTTCGACCTGACGTTCATCGACGCCGACAAACCGAACAACACGGACTACTTCGCGTGGGCACTCAAGCTCTCCCGCCGCGGCAGTGTGATCGTCGTGGATAACGTCGTCCGCGACGGAGCGGTGGCCGACGCCGCCAGCACCGACCCAGCCGTCGTGGGGGCGCGCCGGCTTTACGAGTTGCTCGCCACCGAGCCGCGGGTGTCCGCCACGGCGATCCAGACCGTCGGCGGCAAGGGCTACGACGGCTTCGCCATCGCGGTCGTCACCGCCGGACCGTGACGGGAAGAGAACACGTCACGACTCGCCGCAGACCTCGCGGATGAGATCGACGGCGACGTCCAGTTCGCCGACATGACTACGCAACTCGTCCCGCATCCGGTCCATCCGCTCGCACGCCCGGCGCATGACTTCGGGATCGCGGACGCCCTGGGCGGCCCGCTCAGTCGCCTCCCGCAGTTCGGCCATCACGTCGGCCGGGATCATTTGTGTCGGATTCATACCGACATTATGGCACAGCCGCGACCCGATGGAAGCCGGTCCGTTCCGTCTCCGAGCTAGGACTTGCCCCTTGCACCGCCGCGTGCCGGCCGGGATACTGCGGACGGGCGTATCCCGACCCGAGTTCAAGCCATGAACACCCGACCCGCGCTTGCGTCTCTGTTCGCCTCCCTGGCACTGCTCGCGGGGCCGCCGGCTCGCGCCGCGGGGCCGACCGACGCCAAGGCCCCCGACGGCTGGCGGACCGCCTCGCCGCGGGAGGAGATTCGCCCGACCTTCCGCTACGACCCGAAAGGCGGCCGGTCCGGCACCGGCGCGCTGGTCATCGCCGCCGACGGCCGCGAGGGGTTGCACGGCTGCTGGGTCAAGGACTTCCCCGTCACCGCCGGCAAGTACCACCGGTTCCGGGCGTACCGCAAGACGACCGACGTCGCCGTGCCGCGCCGCAGCGCCCTGGTCCGCGTGACCTGGCTCGACGCCGACGGCAAGCCGGTCCCCGAGGACCGGCCGCTGGTTTCCGACTACCTGGTCGGCGGCAACGGCCCCGCGCTGCCGGAGTACCCGACTGACGGGGCCGCTGACGCCCACGGGTGGACGGAGGTGTCCGGCACCTACCGCGTGCCGGCCAAGGCGGCCAAGGGGCGGGTGGAGCTGTATCTGGTCTGGGCCGCGAACGGGCGAATCGCGTGGAGCGACGTGTCGCTAGCCGAGGTGCCGGCCCCCGCGCCGCGGACGGTACGACTGGCCGCGGTCCACGCCCGGCCCAAGGGCAAGACCCCGGCCGAGCGGCGCGAGAGCCTCGCCCCGCTCGTCGCCGAGGCCGCCAAACAGAAGGCCGACCTGGTCGTCCTGGGCGAGACGGTGACGGTGGTCGGCGGCGGCACGCCGGTCGAGGTCGCCGAGCCGGTGCCGGGGCCGACCACCGAGTATTTCGGCAAGCTGGCGCGGAAGCACGACCTGTACATCGTGGTCGGGCTGTTCGAGCGGGCCGGGCATCTGGTCTACAACGTGGCCGCCCTGATCGGCCCGGACGGCAAGCTGGTCGGGACGTACCGCAAGGTGGCGTTACCGACCTCGGAGGCCGAGAGCGGCGTCGCCCCGGGTAAGGACTATCCGGTGTTCGACACGAAGTTCGGCAAGGTCGGGATGATGGTCTGCTACGACGGATTCTTCCCGGAGGTGGCGCGGGAGCTGACCACCCGCGGGGCCGAGGTGATCGCCTGGCCGGTGTGGGGCTGCAATCCGGACCTGGCCAAGGCGCGGGCGGCCGAGAACCACGTCTACATCGTCAGCAGCACCTACGAGCCGGTCCGGTCCCACTGGATGCTCTCGGCCGTGTACGGTCAGACCGGCAAGGTGCTCGCCCAGGGCAAGGAGTGGGGAGACGTGGCCGTCGCCGAGGTGGACCTGAACGAGCGGACCCGGTGGCGGAGCCTGGGCGACTTCAAGTCGAAGCTCGACCGCCACCGACCGTGATGGGACCGATTCGGTACAATCCGCCTACCCTCGGCCGTGCCGGGCCGATCCTTCCCCCGGACCGGAACTCGGCGATGCGCCTCCAACTTCTGCTACTCGCCGTCGCCCTGCTGGCCGCGGGGTGCCAGACGGACGAGCCGGCCCCCGCCCGGCGCGTCATCGGCGTGTCGCTGCTCACCCTGACCAACCCGTTCTTCATCGAGATCGCCGACGGCCTGCGCGACGAGGCAGCGAAGCACGGCTACGAGGTGATCGTGGTCAGCGGCGACTCCGAGGCCACCCGGCAGGACCATCAAGTCGAGGACTTCGTCGCCCGCCGGGTGGACGCGATCGTGCTCAGCCCGTGCGACTCCAAGGCGGTCGGCCAGACGGTCCGCAAGGCGAACGCAGCCGGTGTGCCGGTCTTCACCGTGGACATCGCCTGCCTGGACCCGGGGGCTGAGGTAGTGTCGCACATCGCCACCGACAACTACGCTGGCGGCCGGCAGGCGGCCGAGGCGATCCGCGAGGCGCTGGGCGGCCGCGGCGGCAAGGTCGGCGTCCTCGACTACAAGGAGGTCGAGTCCTGCTTGCTGCGGGTCAAGGGGTTCAAGGACGCGCTGGCCGAGCACAACCGCACTGCGGCGACCAGGGTCGAGATCGTCGCCGAGCTGCCCTGCGCTGGCGCCCGCGACCGCGGGTACAAGGCGATGGAGGACATGTTCCAGGCGCACCCGGACCTGGCGGCGGTGTTCGCCATCAACGACCTATCCGCCCTCGGAGCGCGCGCGGCACTGGAAAAAGCGGGCCGGGCCGACCGGGTGAAGCTGATCGGGTTCGACGGCCAGCCGGAGGGGAAGAAGGCGATCGGCGAGGGGAAGATTTACGCCGACCCGATCCAGTACCCGGGCCGGATCGGCCGGACCGCGGCGGCGATCATCGCCCGCTATTTCGACGGCGAGGAGGTCGAGCGGGAGCTGCTGATCCCGCCCGGCCTGTACCGCAAGGCCGACGCCCTCAAGGAAGGGTTCGGGCCGTGACCCAACGATCCTCCTTCTTGTTCCCTCCCCCCTTGGGGGGGAGGGTTA
>DASSAT010000149.1:0-5704 GCA_035699305.1 Fimbriiglobus sp.
TGCTTCCCGGGTCGGAGTCTTCAACGTCATCCCAGCGATCTGACCCGCGTAGCAAGAGCGGCCGGGACGGCCGCGGTCCCAGGGTCAGGACTGGACGACCTGACGACTTCCAGCCCCCGGCACGCCTTCCGCAACCGGCGGACCCCCTCGGCGACCTGCCCCTCGTCGGCCACCCCGAAGCTCAGCCGCGCCTCATTCCGCGGCAGCGCCCCGAACTCGTCGGCGACGTGGCCGAACTCTCCGGGGACGTACAGCACCCCGGCGTCCAGCGCCCGCGGCACCAGCGGCCCGTTCGGCCCCGCGTCGATGTGTGGCGGGAACGTCAGCCAGACGTACAGCCCGCCGGCCGGCTTCGTCCACTTCACCTCCGGCCAGTCGGCGAACTCCACCTCCAGCGCCGAGAGCATCGCGTCGCGCTTCGACCGGTACACGGTCCGCAGCGTCTCGACGTGCCGGTGATACGCCCCGGTCGCCAGTAGCCGGTCAATGAGATGTTGCGACAGGTTGTTGCTGCCGAAGTCGTGGTTCCCCTTCAGGTGGCAGACCGGGGCGACGAGGTCGCGCGGCATCAGGGCGTACCCGGTCTTCAGCCCCGGGGCGCATGGCTTCGAGAACGTGCTGGTGTAGACAACGTACTCGTTCGTCGGGTCGAAGCGCTTGACGCTCGGCAGGTCCGGGCCGTCGTAGCGCAGTTCGCGGTACGCCGCGTCTTCGAGGATCAGGACGCGGTGCCTCGTGCTGTACCGGCGGGCGAGTTCGACCAGCCGCTCGCGGCGGTCGGCGGCCAGGGTCAGCCCGGTCGGGTTCTGGAAGTAGTCCACCGTGTAGATAAGCTTGAGCCTCGCCAGCTCGCCGGACCGCTCCAGCCGGGCGAGCAGGTCGGCCAGGGCGTCCAGGTTCATGCCGCTGGTATCCATCGGCACCGGCAGTACCCGGACCCCGTGGCTGCCCAGCGAGCTGTGGTAGACGAAGTACGACGGGGCTTCCGTGATGACGATGTCGCCCTCGTCAAAGAGCGCCTCGCCGAGCAGATAGAGCAACTGCTGCGAGCCGGTGGTGACAACCACGTCATGGATCGACAATCCGAGGTCCGATGGCGTCACCCCGTCGGCCCGACAGACGTGGGCCAGCACCTTCTCCCGCAGCGAGATCAGCCCCGGGTTCGAGCCGTACTGGAGGGCGGCCCTCGCCGCGACGGGGTCGGCCATCAGGTCGGCGACGGCCTTGGCCACGTCGGCGGCCGGCAGCGACGACTCGTCCACTAGCCCGGCGGCCAGCGACACCAGACCCGGCGTCTCGATCGCCTTCTGGATGAAGTACGAGATCGGCGAATCCGCGGTGCGGGTCGCCTGGACCGACAGCGGCAGCGGCGCGGGGGGCATGACACGGCTCCTGAAACGAAACCGGCCCCGGAGGGTCACTCCGGGGCCGGCGGGTTGGTTTGCTGGCGTCCCGGAGGTCAGGTGATGGCGGCACCGGCCGCGAGGGCGGCGGCGATAGCGGCAGCGGCGACAGCCACGGGGGCTGCCACGACCGGCCGGACTACCGCGACGCTCGCCATCGGACGGACCTCACGCGGGACTGTGGAACCATATCACCATGATCTGCTGCCGACAAGAAGAAAAAGTCAGGGCCGCGGATGACGCGGATCTTCGAGCGCGGATACAGACGCGGATAAGAGCCGATTTCAATCCTGTCTGTTATCCGCGTCGGAATCCGCGCTCGAAGATCCGCGTCATCCGCGGCCCCGCCTTTCAATACTTCGCCAGGTCGCCACCCTTGCCGAGTCCCAGCCCGTCCACCACCCGCTTCGCCCCGTCCACCATGAACCGCAGTTCGCTGCTGACCGCGACGAACTGCCAGCCCTCGGCGATCCGCTTCGTCGCGTCCTCGACGCTGAACGTGTGGATGCCGGCCGCCACCTTGTTCCGCCGGCACCCGGCGAGGATGTCCGCCAGCGCCTGCTGGAACGCCTCGGGAGATGGAGGCTTGCCGTCGGCGGACCTCATGCTCGCCGACAGGTCGTTCGGCCCGACGAACACCGCGTCGATGCCGGGGACCGAGAACACGGCATCGAAGTCGCGGACCGCCTGGATGTGCTCGCACTGCAAGACGATGGCGATCTCGTCATCGACCTTCGCGTAGTAGTCGGCTGGGGTGGCGGCGAAGTTCAGGGCGTGGACGGCGCCGCCGACGCTGCGGGTGCCCCGCGGCGGGTACAGGCACGCGGCCACCGCGTCCAGCGCCTCTTGCCGGGTGTTGACCATCGGCACCACGACGCCGTGGGCGCCGTTGTCGAGGACGCGCTTGATGTGGTCGTGCCGGTTCGAGGGGACCCGGGCCAGGACCGGGCAGCCGGCGTCGGCCACCGACGCGAACATGTGGGTGGCGGTCTCCATCCCCATCAGGTTGTGTTCGATGTCCACCGTCAGCCAGTCGAACCCGGCCCGGGCCAGGAACCGGGCGGCGGTGATACTGCCGAGCGTCAGCCAGGTGCCGACGGCGGGCCGGCCGTCGCGGAGCAGGCGCTTGACCGGGTTGGGACGCATGGTGTACCGTTGCGGCGAAACGAGGGATCGCTGTCCGGGCGTTATACGCCCCCGGTCGGGCGTTGGACTTGTCAATTTCCGGGGGATGGGGTATCTCATCCAGCCCCGCCGGGCCGGAGGATCGTGATGCCCGCCACCGCCGCGACGAACTACTGGCCGGACGCCAAGTGCGCCAAGGCGTTCTGGAGTCAGCAAGAGGTCCCGCCCTACCGGCAGCTTCTGAGCGATACCGTCGAATGGGCGAACCCCGGCCCCGATGAGCATTGGCTCGACCTGGGCTGTGGCGGCGGAGCGATCTCGCGGGCGATCTGGGAGCGGACCGGCGGCCGGGTGGCGGAGGTCGTCGGCACCGACTGCGCCGCGGCGAACGAAGACGTCTACGCCCGGCTGCGGGAAAGCCTGTCGCCGCACCCGGGGATGCGGGTGCGGTTCGTCTGTCACAACTTCAGCGACGGGCTGGGGCCGTTCGCCGACGGCGCGTTCGACCACGCCGTCTCCGGGCTGTCGATCTCCTACGCCGAGTCGTTCGACGAGTCGGCCGGCCGGTGGACGACCGCCGCCTACGACCGCCTGCTGGCCGAGGTGTGCCGGGTGATCCGACCGGGCGGGCGGTTCGTCTTCTCGGTCAACGTGCCGGAGCCGTCCTGGGGCCGGGTGGCGCGGCACTCGCTCGGGGCGGCGCTGCGGTCCGACCACCCGCTGCGGTTCCTCAAGCGGTCGCTACGGATGATGCGCTACGGCCGGTGGCTGAAGCGCGAGGCCCGGACCGGCCGGTTCCATTACCTTCCGGCCGAGGCCGTGACCGCCAAGCTGACCGCCGCCGGGTTCGACCCCGTCGATCACCGCCTGAGCTACTGCGACCAGGCGTATATCTTCAAGGCCGTCAAACCAGCCTGATCGGACGGTGCGCCATGCGCGGTCGGTGGATCGGGCTATCCGCCCCCCGGCGGTTCCTGGCGGACATCCTGCACTTCGCGTCGAGGATACCGACCGTCCCCGTCCAGCGCCAGATGATGCTGGCGGACGTGGCCGCCGCGCGGACGGCGCTGCCGGACCGGCCGGGCTGGCCGGCGATCTTCCTGAAGGCTTACGCCAAGGTGGCAGCAGAGGTGCCAGCCCTGCGACGCGCCCACGTCTCGCTGCCCTGGCCGCACCTCGTCGAGTACCCGCGCAGCGTCGCCAGTGTCGCCGTCGAGCGCGACTACCACGGCGAGCCGGCAGTCTTCTTCGGCCGCATCGGCGACCCGGCGGCGCTGCCGTTGGCCGAGATTCACTCCCGGATTCGGACGTTCGCCGAGGCGCCGCTGGAGTCGGTCAAGCCGTTCCGCAAGATGCTGGCGATGGCCCGGCTACCGCGCCCGTTTCGCCGGCTGCTGCTGTGGCTGGGGCTGAACCTGTCGCGGACGCGGCCGGGCCAGTTCGGCACGTTCGGGCTGTCGTCGTACTCGGCGCTGGGGGCCGAGTCCCTGCACCCGCTCTCGCCGCTGACGACGACGCTCAACTACGGTGTGATCGCGCCGGACGGGTCGGTGACGGTGCGGGTGATCTACGACCACCGCGTCACGGACGGGGCGACGATCGCGCGGGCGCTGGCCCGCCTGGAGGCGGTGCTGACCGGCGAAGTGCCGGCCGAGCTGCGGACGTTGGCCGATACGGTGTCACGCAATGCCGCGTGAACCGATCATTTCTTCACCTGCAACGCCTGCACCTCCTTCCACACCTCGCCGTAGCCGTCCTTGTCGAACGGCGGGCAGCCGGTCGGGTACTGGCCGAGCGGGTGGTCCTTGGCCCGCATCAGCGCCGTGCAGTAGCTGAACGTCCGGCAGACGCGCTTGCGGTCCACCCGGCCGTGGTCGAGCAGCTGCCGCACCCAGTCCGGCTGCGCCAGCGACGCCCGGCCGACGCCGACCAAAGTCACCCGGCCGTCGCGGACGTTCGCCGCCCCGGCCGCCGGCAGGAACTCTTGCAGGTAGCTGTACCCCGTCCCGACCACCGGTAGGTCCGGGTGGGCGCGCTGGATCGTCTCGGCGGCTCGGAAGTGTCGATCCACGCCGACCAGCGGGTGCTCCGGCGACTCGTACCCGTCCGGCGGCGAGTACTCGAACGGCCGGCCGAAGTGCGGCTGCGCGTAGGGGTTGCCCATCGTCACGTTGACCAGCTGCACGCCGAGTTGGCGCATCTCCGCGACCCACCGCAGCGGCTCGGTCAGGTCCGGGGTGAACGGGTCTACCTCGCTCATCCCCCAGCCGTTCGCCAGCGGCGCGGTCCACGGGTCGGGGGCGCCGTCGCCGTCGGAGCCCGTGTGGAACGGGATGCCGTCGTAGACGTTCAGCCGCGTCGCCAGGATCGCGCCGGGGACCGCGGCCCGGATCGCCTGGAAGATTTCGCGCGCCAGCCGGGTGCGGTTCTCGAAGCTGCCGCCGTAGGGACCGGGGCGGTTGCGCGCCCCGAGCAGTTCGTTGAGCAGGTAGCGGTGACACTGCTTCACGTCGAGGAAGTCGAAGCCGACTTCGACGGCCAGTTTCGCCGCGGCGACGTAGTGGTCCACCAGCCGCTTCAATTCGTCGTCGGTGACGAGCGGCGTGTCGGCCGTCACCTTGTATCGGCCGACGAGCAGCGGGTCGGGGGCGGCGATGATCGGCCGGCGGTAGCTGTACCGGCCGGAGTGCGTCAGTTGCAGCCCGAACAGCAGGTCCGCATCGTCGCCGTTGGCCTCCCGGTGCGCCGTGCGGCTCTCGGTGACGAGCCGGGTGAAGTCGGCCTTCGTCTGCTCGTTGAGGACGATCTGCCGGGGGTTGGCGCGGCCGTCCTCGACAACGGCGCACGCCTCGCCCCAGATCACCTTCGCCCCGCCGGACCCGAAGCGGTTGTACCGGCGGAACGTCAGCTCGCCCGGCGCGCCATTCGGTTCGCCGTCGCACCCCTCCATCGGGTGGATGCACCAGCGGTTGCCGGCCGCCCGCGGGCCGATCGTGACCGGCCCAAACAGTGGCGTCAGGTCGTCCGAGAACCGCAGGTCGATCCCGAGCCGGGCGTTCTCGGCTTCGATCTCCGCAACGGACTTGTACTTGAAGTAGCGCGCCATGACGTCTCCCGGCAGTTATGCACGGGTCTTGTAGGGTCAGTAGTTCCGAATAGGCCGTTACTGTGTGTCT
>DASSAT010000150.1:0-4586 GCA_035699305.1 Fimbriiglobus sp.
CGACGAGTGCATCGTGGCTGAACCAGGTGGAGCGGTTCTTCGCGGCGATCACCGAGGACCGCATCCGCCGCGGCGTGTTCACCAGCGTCCAACAACTGGAGCGGGCCATCCACGACTACCTGGCCGAACATAACCAAGCCCTCAAGCCGTTCGTCTGGACCGCCGATGCCGACTCCATCCTCGAACGCCTCAAACGGGTTATTCAACGGACTTCTGACTCAGGACACTAGTAGTCGCTGTTAACGACCTCGCCGCCGTTGCGGGTGACCAGGGCCGCGAACGTGACCAGCGGGGCCGAGTCGCGGACGAACTGGATGTGGCCATCGGCGAACAGGAAGTTGCCGCCGCCGGAGTGGAAGCTGTACGGCTCGTTGTCGTTGCGGGCGTTGATCGCTTGCGTGCAGCCGCCGGCCGGGCCGCACCCCTCGGCCGACCCGTCGGCCGGCGCCCCGTCCAGGCTGAACGGCCCCTCGCTGTCGGCCCAGCCGATCCCCTGGTCGTTCGACAGGCCCGACTGGGCGGACCGCCCCCGGTAGACCAGCGGCCGGGCGGCGCACTCGACCACCATGATCGTGCCGGAGGTGCCGTCGGAGATTTCGGTCATCTTCACCCGGGAGTTGCGGAACATGACCGAGAACCGGTTGGCGGAGCTGTACAGCGGCGCGGGCAGGTGCGGGTTGATGCTGCCGGGCTGCACGCCCATGATCGCCTCGTAGTCGGTCGGGGCGATGGGGTTGGCGAAGGTCATGGCCGGCCGCGGCGGGTGGGCCACCGCGGACGTCACGTCGGCCCGCGCCGGGACGCTCGGGCACTGGTAGGTCTTGACCGGCACCGCGGCGGCAGCCGGGTTGGTCCCGTCCCACCAGTGAGCGTTGAAGTCGTAGAGCTTCTTCAGGTTCTCCTGCTCGATGAACGGCAGGGTGAGCGGCCGCCAGCCGACGTACTTGCCGGCGGGGTTGCCCGGCCCGGCCTGCGTCCACCCGGACGCCGGGAAGACCTGGTGGGTGTCGTGGAAGTTGTGCAGCGCCAGGCCGAGTTGCTTGAGGTTGTTGCTGCACTGGGTCCGTGCCGCCGCCTCGCGGACCTTCTGCACCGCCGGCAGCAGGAGTCCGATCAGTATGGCGATGATGGCGATGACGACCAGCAGTTCGATCAGGGTGAAGGCGCGGCGGCAGCGTGGCATCGGGTGGTGTCCGAACGGGGTGCGCGTCGGCCCGAGAGATGGAATCCAGGGTATGAGCGCCGCGGCACTCTCACAACGAGAAAACGCATGGCTCCCGGGGGAACGAATGATGGGCGTGCGGGTCACGGCGATTTGAGCCCCGCCAGCCACCCCAGCACCCGCCCCAGCGACTCCATCGGCAGGCCGATCACGTTGCTGACCGACCCCTCGGCCACCGTCAGGTACGGGTCGTCCGGCATCTGGATCGCATACGCCCCGGAGCAGCCCTCCCATTTGCGGGTGGCGATGTACTCGTCGATCTCCGCGTCCGTAAGGGACTTCATGCGGACGCGGCTCAGCTCCTGCCAGGTGAATTGCCAGTCACCTGGGCGGACCCACAGACAGACGCCAGTCCAGAGATCATGCGTCGTCCCGGACAGTGAGCGGATGATCCGTCGGGCGTCGGCCTCATCCTCGGGCTTGCCGATCACCTTGCCGTCGAGCCAGCCGACCGTGTCCGCGGCGATCACCACGCCATCGCTCACCTGCGGCGCGACCGCGGCGGCCTTCAACCACGCCAGTTCCGCGACGTAGTGCCGGCAGTCGCCCAGGCGTGCCTCGGTCGGCTCGTCGATGTTCGCCGGGCGGACCTCGAACTCGTAGCCGTGGAGCTTCAGTAGTTCCCGCCGGCCGAGGGAGCCGCTGGCGAGGATCAGCCGGAACGGGAGCTGGCGGGCCATGCTTCGAGCACCTGCGACAGCGGCGGCCACAGCTTCTCGGCGGTCAGGTCCGGCATGCAGACCATCCCGTGCGGGCACTGCTTGAGGTAGCTGCCGGCGCACGGGACGGTCGTCTCGACGCCGCCGGCCTGGCCGTAGGGGCCGTGCAGCGCCACCCTCGTGCAGGTATACGGGGCGACGCACGGCCGGCCCAGCGCCGCGGCCAGGTGCAGCGGGCCGGTGTCGTTCGCCACCATGACGTCGCACACCGACAAGAGCGCCGCCAGCCGGGGCAGGGTGGTCCGGCCGGTGAAATCGCGCCACGGGCCGCGGAGCTGACCCGCGACCTCCCGCGACGGCCCGGTGTCCTCGCCGGTGCCGACGAACAGCACCGACCCGCCGAACTTGTCTTGCGCCCGGCCCGCCAGCGCCGCGAAGTGGCCCGTCGGCCAGCGCTTCGTCACCCACCGCGCCCCGACCGCCAGCGCCACCCAGGGCCGCGGCAGGTCGGCCAGCTCCCCGCGGACCGCGTCCAGCTCCTCTGGCCGCAGCGGGACGACGAACCGCTTTGGCCCGTCACCCGCGCCGAGCGCCTCGGCGACGCGCCAGTACCGATCGACGGCGTGGATGCGGTCGGCGTCGGGCACCTCGACGCGGCGGGTGTAGAAGTGTCGGCTGCCCTCGCGTGCGTTGGCGAACCCGACCCGCACCGGGGCGCCGGTCGCCGCGCACATCAGCCCGGTGCGGAGTAGCCCTTGCAGGTCGATGACCAGGTCGAACCGCCGGCGGCGCAGCTCGTCCGCGAATCGGAGGGAATAAGTCACGGCCTTGCGGGGGTCCTTCTTGAACGCGCCGCGGTCGAACGGCAGCGTCTCGGACAGGTGCGGGTGCCCGATGAGCAGCGACTCATACGCTTTATTGACGACCCAGGTGATATGCGCGTCGGGGAACTGCTCGCGCAGGGCGGTCAGCACCGGCAGGGCGTGGGCGATGTCGCCCAGGGCGCTCGGCTTCAGAATGGCGATCCGCTTCATCCGAGAACGAACCACAGAGTCACAGAGGACACAGAGGGAAGAAACACCGAGGGGAAAACAGGGTTCAAGACAGAAGCAGATGGTAGCGCGATCCTCACAGTACTGACATTATGTCTTCAACTCTCTCTTTTGTCTTTCTCTGTGTTTCTTCCCTCTGTGCCCTCTGTGACTCTGTGGTTCGTTACCCTCGGCAGTAGCAGCGCGACGCCGAGCAGCACCGCGGCGGCGACCGCGAACGGCAGCACCCGGGAGTCGTTCAGGAAGAAGACGTAGCTGCCGACGAACGGCCCCAGGATGCGGCCCAGCGACGCGAACGACTGGTTCACGCCGAGGACTTCGCCCTGCCGCGACGGGTCCGACCGCTTCGACACCAGCGCCGCGACCGACGGATTCACGAACGAGAACCCGGTCACGGCCACGGTCATGCTCGCGTAGAACCACAGCTTGAGTCCAGTGGCTTGCTCGTAGGCGGCGAACGCCACCACCGCCAGCCCGGCTAGGCCCAGCAGCATCATCGCCACTCCGGCCCGCATCAGCGACTCCTCGCTACGGCGACCGGCCAGCGGCCGGTACAGGCCACCCTGCGCTAGCATCAGCACGAGCCCGACGTAGGCGAACACCAGGTAGTTGTCGCGGCGGCCGAGATGAAACGCCTTCTCGGTGAAGAGCGACAGCGTCCCCTCGAAGTTTGCGAACGCGAAGATCGCCAGGAAGTAGATCAGCACCAGCGGCCCGACCGTCGGCATCCGCAATACCTCGGCCGTGTGGGTCAGGCTGAACAGCTCCCGCTTCGGCCTCGGGCCGGGCGGCAGCGTTTCCTTGAAGATGGCCGCGGCGAGGATGAGCGCGACCAGCGACAGCCCGGAGGCCGCGGCCCCCGGCCCCCACGGTGAGCCTAGAAAGACTTCTTCGCCGGCCCAGGCGATCAGCGGGCCGAACGTGAACCCGATGCCGAATGCCGCCCCGATCAGGGCCATCCCCTTCGCTCGCTTCTCCGGCGGGGTGCAGTCGGCGATCACCGCGGCCGCGGTGCTGACGCTCGCCCCGGCGATCCCCGCGCCGACCCGGCTCGCCAGCAACAGCGCGATCGCCAGCGTGCTTTGCTCGGCCGGCAGCGCCGCGGCGACGGCGAAGAGCGCGTAGAACGCGACCGACCCGCCGAGGCTCAGGAGCAGCACCGGCCGGCGGCCGATGCGGTCCGACAGCCGGCCCCACATCGGCGCGAAGATGAACTGCATCAGCGAGAACGAGCTGTACAAGAGGCCGATGACCGCGCCCTTGGCGGCGTCGGAGGTCCCGGCCAGGTACATCTCGGCGTACCGCGGCACCAGCGGCAGGACGATGCCGAACCCGAGCAGGTCGATGGCGGTGACGAGGAACGCGGTCAGGACGGCGGATCGGCGTGCCGGGTCGGGCGGGGCGGGTGTGTCAGTATCGGGGGTCATTCTCCAGAAGATATTGCCCCGAGCCGATGACTCCCAAGACGATCCGCAGATTACGCAGATTTCACAGGTTAGAAGACAAAAGAAGATAGGCAGAGGAGAAGAGTTATCTCATCTCTCTTCAGCAATCTATCCGCTCCTTTTATCTGTCTTCTAGTGCGCGCTTCAAGATGGTGTAGCGTCTCCCGGGCCGCCACGGAGGGCGGCCCCTACGGGGTCTCGTAGGGGC
>DASSAT010000151.1:0-5904 GCA_035699305.1 Fimbriiglobus sp.
CGGTGGGCCTCGAAGACTCGGCCCACCCTACAAGACAAGACTTGACGACCTGACGACTGGGGGTTGCCCATGCCAACGTTCAAGTTCGAAGCGCTGGACACCGCCGGGGCCGAGGTCAAGGACGCCGTCGAGGCGTCCAACGAGGAGGAGGCCTCGCAGAAGATCAAGGCCATGGGCTACTTCGTCACCAAGCTGACGGCGGTCCAGGCCAAGGGCGGCAAGAAGGGCAAGAAGAAGACCGGCAAGTCGCGCAAGACCTTCACCATCGGCGGCGTCTCGCAGAAGATGCTCACCATCTTCACCCGCCAGTTCTCCACCCTCCAGGACGCCGGCCTGCCGGTGCTGCGCAGCTTGCGCATCCTGGAGCGGCAGATGAAACCGTCGGTGCTCAAGAACTCGCTCATCGACGTGGTCGAGGACGTGGAGAGCGGCATGACCCTCTCGGAGGCGATGGCCAAGCACCCCAAGTGCTTCGACCGCCTCTACGTCAACATGGTGCGGGCCGGGGAGGCCGGCGGCGCGCTCGAGATCATTCTGCAACGCCTCGCCGAGTTCAAGGAGAAGGCCCAGAGCCTCAAGAAGAAGATCATCGGCGCCATGGTCTACCCGGCCGTGGTCATCATGGTCGCCGTGGGCATCCTCACCTTCATCATGGTGATGATTATCCCCAAGTTTAAGAAGATCTTCGACGAGTTCGGCCTCCAGTTGCCGACGGCCACCAAGACCCTCATCCAAATCTCGGACTGGATGTCTCAGTACTGGTACTTCATCCCGCTCTTCCCGCTGGGCATCTACCTGCTCTTGAAACTGATCCGGCTGACCCGGGCCGGCAACTACGCGCTGGACCGGATCACCCTCTGGATACCGGTCGTCGGGACGCTGGTGGAAAAAACCGTGGTGGCCCGCACCACCCGGACGTTGGGGACGCTGATCGCCTCTGGCGTGCCGATCCTGGAGGCGCTGTCCATCGTCAAGGAGACGTCCAACAACGCCGTCTTCGAGCGGATGTACCAGCGGGTTCTAGAGTCGATCCGGGAGGGCGACACGATCGCCGACCCGCTGCGCGAAAGTCGCCTCGTGGACGACATGGTGGTGAACATGGTCGAGGTCGGCGAGGAGACCGGCGACCTGGACACCATGCTGTACAAGGTCGCCGACTTCTACGACGAGGAAGTGGACAACACGGTCAAGGCGCTGATCAGTCTCTTGGAGCCGATGATGATCGTGTTCCTCGGGGCGGTGATCGGCGGCATCGTGATCTCCCTGTTCATGCCGCTGATCAAGCTGCTGGAAGGGCTGAGCAAATAAATACGACCCCCAAGCCCGGCGATTGCAATCGCCGGGCTTCTCCCCGAGGAGGCGGACCAATGGCACGCCGGACAGGACCGACCCCGCGGCCGGGGTACACGATGATCGAGCTGTTGGTGGTGATCCTGATCATCTCCGTTCTGGCCGCGCTGACGACCGCCGCCGTGCTCCGGGTGAGCAAGGGCGGCAAGCGGGTGTCGGCCGTCAGCGAGATCAGCCAACTCGACGTTGTCCTGACCAAGTTCAAGCAGGACTTCGGCTTTTACCCGCCGTCGCACGTCAGCTTCACGGACAACTCCGGCGTCCAGCATGTCCGGCGGTTCACCATCCCGACCAACGTGAACACGCCCGAGTACTTCCTGCTCAAGCGGATGTTCCCACGGTGGGCCCCGACGGCCGACATGACCACCGGGAACATCACCAACGGCGCCCCGACCGGGGCCGGCACGACTCTGGACCCGAACCAGTGCCTGGTCTACTTCCTGGCCGGGCCGGAAGGAAACGGGTGGGACCCGAACAACCCCTACGCGGCGTCCGCGGCTGCCAGCAACAAGAAGGGGCCGTACTTCGACTTCCAGGCGAGCCGGCTGGTGGGTGGCCGCTACCTCGACCCGTGGGGCGTGCCGTATGCGTACTTCTCGGCCAACGCGGGTAACGACACCTACGACCCGCGGGCGCAGTTCCCGTGGCCCGACCCCAACCAGGCCCCGGAGACGTACACCCCGACCCCGATCTCGATCGCTTCGATCGCCCCGGAGGCCACGGAGCCGTCGTTCCTCGCCCACCCGTACCGCGGGACGAATAACAAGTGGCTCAACCCGGGCAAGTTCCAGATCATCTCGGCCGGCGAGGACCAGCGGTTCGGGGCTGGCAGCCCTCGTGTGACCGCACCGACGCCGACCAACGACGGCATCCGTAACTGGCTCCCGGGCGCTCCGGGCAGCGAGTACATGAGCACCGCCGGCGGCGGGGCGAACTTCGGCTACGACGACATCGCCAACTTCAACGGCGGGGCCAACCTCGGCGAGACCGGGAGCAACTAGGAGGGACGGCCATGACGTACACGCACACCCGCCGCGGCGGGTTCACCCTGGTCGAGATGATGGTGGTGATCCTGCTGATCGTCATCCTGGCGGCGCTGTCCGCCGGGGCGTTCTACAAGATTCAGGCGGCCCAGCGGGTCGGGGCGACCGAGGCCACCATCCGCAAGGTCCAGATCAACATGGACGCCCGCTGGAAGGCGGTCCTCGACGAGGCTCGCCGGAGCCTCCCCGACGCGGTCGTCACGCTGGCCGGCAACGACAAGGAGCGGGCGCTGTCGATCTGGACCTACGCCAAGCTCAAGAACGAGTTCCCGCAGACGTTCGCCGAGGTGGCCCCGATCATCCTGCCGACCTCCCCGCCGATCGTCCTCCAGCCGCGGGCGGTGTTCGCCCCGGTCGTGGCCGCGACCCCGGCCGAGACCGACGTGCGGATGCAGTCCGCGGCCCTGATCTACGCGGCCCTGACCGCGACCGGGGCCGGCGGGGCGTCGGGCGACCTGGACGGCCTCAACCAGCAGGTCGGCACGACCCCCACCGGGCGGCAGGCGTTCATGGACAACTGGGGCATGCCGCTCGCGTTCGTCCGCTGGGCCGATACGCCGGAAGTCCAGGCTGAGCCGTTCAACCGGCCCAACATAATCCGCAGCCGATCGCTCCCGAACGGCTTCCCAGTCAGCAACCCGCTCGACCCGGCTGGCAAGCTGCTCTTTCGCCCGGACAACGACTGGGGGACCGCTCCCGGCCTCCAGCCCCTGAGAACGGAGTTGCTGGCTCAGTTCTACCAGGGCGAGAACCGGACGCAGTTCCCGAACGTGAACTTCGTCCCGACGCTAGTCTCGGCCGGGCCGGACAAAGAATTTGGCGCCGACGTCTACGGGGCGAATAGTGGTGATCCCGGCTCGGACAACGTCGTCGGCTATCGGCTCCGCCGCGAGGGGGCCAAGGGGAACTGACATGACCCACACCGCACCCCACCGCCGGCCGGCCCTCACGCTCGTCGAGCTGCTGGTGGTGATGACGCTGATCCTCGTGCTCGCCGGGCTGGCGGTGGCGGTCAGCCAGTCCGGGGTGTTCGGCTCGCAGAAGGTCATCAGCGGCGCCGACCGGGTGTCTGGGTGGCTGCTGATCGCCAAGCAGCGGGCCAAGCGCGATGGCCTGCCGCGCGGGGTGCGGTTTCTGCTCAACCAAGTCCGCGACCCGCTGTTGAACCCGACCGGCGACCCGACCTACTTCGCCGCCACCGAGGCGCAATACATCGAGTCGCCCGAGGCGTGGGTGCCGAACCCCAACCCGGGCGGCGTCATCCCGCCCAACCCGCTGGTCCCCCAAGAAGGCCCGAAGGGGCCGCGGATCGCCTTCGTTTACTGGCACGACGCGAACCACGTCGTCCCGAACAACAGCAACTTCCGGCAGGTGCACTTCACCACCGACCCGTCGCGGGCGATGCAGGACCTGACCGAGTTCGACCAGCGGGTCGTGGTCGGCGACTACCTCGTGCTCCCCGAATTGCAGCGGGTCTGCCGGATCGTCGCCATCAATAACACCAACTCGAACGTGATACTCGGGGGGTCGGCAACTCCCCAGCCGAGCCGGCTGCTCGTCCTGGCGGACGACACCTACCCCGACCTCGGGGCGAACAACAGCGGGCCGCAGAACCCGGCCAAGCCGGTCTCCTGCCGGGTCGAGTATCAGTTCGGGTTCCAGCCGGCGCCGCGGCCGCTGCTGGGCGAGCCGACGGTGCAACTGACCAGCGGCACCATCATCGACTGCCGGATGAAGGCCACTCCGCCCGTGGGCCTGTCGTTCCCGACCACGAGCATGGGTGTCTCCCCGATCATGACCAGCGCGACCCAGGGCTACATCGACGTGCTGTTCTCCCCGAACGGCGGGCTGATGTACACCCCTGGCGGGATCGTCTGCCTGTGGGTCCGCGACCCGGAGAAGACGCCGCACCCGCGGCTCGGGCCGGGCGGCGTCGATGACAAGGCGGCCTACGACGCGGCCGGGGAACAGGCGCTGGTGACGGTCTACACCCACACCGGGCAGATCGCCACGCACCCGCCGGCGTGGCTCTCGCCGGTGAACAACGACCCGTACCGATACGCCAAGGACGGGATCAACAGCGGGCTGTGACGAAGGCTTTTGAGTGTAGTAGGCACACTCCGTGTGCCGTCGAAGCTCACACGGCACACGGAGTGTGCCTACTACACTAAGACCCCTCTCCCGCAAGGGGAGAGGGGGGAAGAGTTCGAGACGTGACCCGCGCGAGGGGCTTCGCCATGACGACGACCCGCGAGACCCGCCCCGGCATTTCGCTGCTGGAGGTGCTGGTCGCCATCTTCATCGTGGCGATCGGGCTGCTGGCGCTCCTGACGCTCTTCCCGCTCGGCGCCCTGCGCATGGGCCAGGCGCTCAAGGACGACCGCACCCGGGCGGCGGCCCTGTCGGCCGACGGCATCCTCCGGGCGTACTGGCGGAACAACATCATCCCGGCGACCACCGCCCGGGACGAGCCGCTGTTCCGGGCGCTCTCCGAACCCAACCCGCCGCCCAACGCGCCGTGGTGGCCGGCGAACCAGCGCCCGTTCGTCCCGCCGGCCGGCGCGACCCCGGCCACCTACCCGGTGATCGCGGCATCGGACAAGGGGCCGAGCTACCCGGTCCTGATCGACCCGCTGGGACTGTTCGCCCGGCTGCCCGGTTACCCGGAGCAGTACTGGGTCGCTCATCCGGGCATTCCGCCGTCCGCTCTCATCCCTCGGCGGAACCTGTCGATGACGATCAGTGCGCTCAACAACATCTACCAGACGGCGGCGATCCAGACCTGCTGCCTGATCGACGACTTCAGCTTCCAGACCAACGGCTCGGCCGGCGCGGGCGGGCTGACCCGCCAGGGCCGGTACAGCTGGGCGGCCATGGTCCAGAGACCGTCCAACGACGCCCAGACCTCGGCCACCCTGCACATTCTGGTGTTCGACGGCCGCCCGCCGCTGCTGGCGACCCCCGGCGACGAGGTGGTGACAATCCCCCTGACACCGGACACGCTCACCCCGACCAAGCTCATCCCGGACTCGCGGACCGTCGTTCTCAGCGTGCCCAACCGTGGCACCGACCAGACACCGCTCGTCCGCAAGGGCGGCTGGATCATGGACGGGACGATCGACAACGGCAATGGCATCCGGCACGCGAACTTCTACCGCGTCGTCGGCGTGACCAACATCGGGCCGGACCCGGGCAACGCCAACAACACCGTGTTCGCCCTGGACCTGGAGACGCCGATCAAGCGGAACGACGGGAAGTCCCTCCCGTTCCCGGAGACGGCGAACGTCTTCCCCCGGATTTACCTGTTCGCGGGGCTGGCCGAGGTGTTCGAGCGGCCGCCCCTGGTGCCGGACCTGACCGAGTAATCCCTGAACTCCCGTCGCCCCCGACGTGACGGAGGCCGACCGATGCGACGCCCGAAACCGACCGCCCGCCCCGGCTTCACCCTGGTGGAGCTGATGGTGGCGATGGCCCTGAGCATCCTGATCATGGCGATCCTGGCCGGCGCCTT
>DASSAT010000152.1:0-17846 GCA_035699305.1 Fimbriiglobus sp.
TCCGCCGGCCCGGCCGTCGGAAGGGAAATAGGGGCGGGCACAGAACTACAGATGTGCCCGCCCTCTCTCGACCCTTTTCCAGCGCTCGCCAAGCGGTGTAGCCTCTTGTGTGCGAGGGTCGGGAGAGGCGACCCTCGCTGACGCTCCGGGCCTCGACCGGTGACTACCCGACGTACACGCCGCCGGCGAAGCCGGGGAAGGCGTCGAACGCGAACAGCTCCGGCGGCGGCGACGACTCCAGTAGCCGCTTGCCGGCGTAGGCCGTCACCCGGCTGCCGGCGCCCGTCCCGGCGCCGATCACCAGGTCGGCCTTCGCGTCGCCGTCCAGGTTGCGGGCCGCCACCCGAACGCCGCCCCGGTTGGTCACGTCGCCGCCGAAGAAGTTGGCGATCGGCACCGGCCGGTTCGTAAGCAACTGGCCGCCGCCGAAGACCGTGACCCGCGGCCCGCCGCCCGGACCGCCGCCGGCGATCAGGTCGGCGAACCCGTCGCCGTCCACGTCGCCGGCCGCCACGAACGTCCCGTTCCGCAGCCGGCTCTCGAACGCGAAGAAGTCGGCGAACAGCTTCACCCGGTTGCCGGACCCCAGCGTCTGGCCGTCGAACGCCGCCACCCGCGGGCCGCCGCCGAACCCGGCCGCCACCACCAGGTCGGCGACCCCGTCGCCGTCCAGGTCGCCGATACCGGACCGGGCGCCGCCGCGGAACGCCGTGTCGTCGATGCCGAAGAAGTCGTCCACCTTGACGAACCCGTTGCCGCTATACACCTGAATGCGCGGGCCGCCCCCCTCGTCCGGGCTGACGACGAAGTCCGGGACGCCGTCCCCGGTCACGTCCCCGGACGACACGTAGACGCCGCCGACGAACCGGGCCTCGAACGGGGCGACCCGGAACAGCTCGGCCTGCGTCTTGCCGTCGAGCACCCGGACCAGGGTGGCCGACCCGGGGCCGGTGCCGGCCACCATGTCGGCGATCCCGTCGCCGTTGAAGTCGGCCGACGTCACGCGCACTCCGCCGGTCAGCCCGGGGAACAGGTTGAGGCGGAACCGCTCGGTGCTGTCCGGGTTGAAGAACCGGGCCTCCGCGTCGTGCCCGGCCCCGGCCCCGACCGCGAACTCGCGGAACCCGATCAGCTCCGGCCCCGGACCCGACGGCGGCGGCGGTGGCGGCGGCACGGTCGGGTTCACCACCTGGCTCACTGCACCGGCGGTGCTGGCGGTGAAGTTGGTGTCGCCGCTGAAGGACGCGGTGATCGCGTGGGTGCCCGGCGCCAGGGTGGAGGTGGTGAAGGCCGCCGCCCCCCCCGCCACCGGGGCGGTGCTGGCCGCGATGCCATCGACGAAGAACGTGACCGTCCCGGTCGGCGTGGCGGCGATGGCCACCGTCCCCGTCACCGTCGCGGTGAACGTCACCGCCTGCCCCTCGGTCGCGGGGTTGAGGCTGGTGGCGACCGCGGTCGTGGTCCCGACCTGGTTGACCACCTGAGTAATCGGCACCGTCTCGCTGGCGGAGAAGTTGCCCTGGGCGGCGAACTTGGCCGTGACCGTGTGCGCCCCCGGGGCCAGCACGCCGACGAACGTCGCTACCTGCTGGCCGTTCACCGTCGCCAGCGCCGCGGACCCGACCGGCACGCCGCCATCGAAGAACGCGACCGTCCCGGCCGCCGGCCCGAACTGCGACCCGACCACGGCCGTGAACGTGACCGGCTGGGTGACGAACGACGGGCTGCCGGACGAGGTGACGGTGATCGTCGTCCCGATCGCGGTGACGGTGTGGGCGAACCCAACCGACTGCGACGGGTTGAACGTTCCGGCGGCGCCGAGGTAGTTCGCGGTGAAGGTGTGCGCCCCGATGCCGAGAGTCGAGACGACGGCGGTCGCCTCCTGCCCGCCGGCGCCGGCCGCCAGGGTGCCCGAGCCGATCAGGGTGCCGTCGGCGAAGAACTGGACCGTCCCGGTCGGCAGCCCGGCGGGGGCCGTCACCCGGGCGGTGATCGTCACTGGCTGAGTGGCCAGCGACGGGCTGGGCGCGGCCGACGTGATGGTGATGGTGGTGTTGACGGCGGGGGCGGTGGTGATCGTCAGGGTGTACGGGACCGACTCGCTCGCCAGCCAGTTCAGGTTCTCCGCGTACTTGGCGGTGATCGCGTAGTCGCCAGCCGCCCAGCCGGTGGTGTTCGCGGCGAAGGCGGCCTTCTGCTGACCGCCAGCGTCGCTGAGCTTGGTCTGCCCGAGCAGGTCAACGCCCTTGAAGAAGGCGACGAAGCCCGCCGGGACGCCGGGGCCGGCGACGGTCGCGGTGAGGGTGACGCCTGTCCCGACGAGGACCGGGTTCGGCGGCGCGGCCGTCAGGGTGGTCGCCGTCGCGGCCTTGTTGACCGTGTGCGCCACCGGCGGGGCCGAGGTGCTGCTGGCGAACTTCCCCGCCTCCCCCTCGTACCGAGCCGTCAGCGAGTACGCGCCGGCGGCCAACTGGGTCGGCGCCGTGACCAGGGTGGCCACCTGCTTGCCGCCGACATCCGCCAGCGGCGCGGTGCCGATGACAACCGTCCCGTTGAGGAACGAGACCGTACCGGTCGGGGTGCCGGTGGCGGTCGTGACCGTGGCCGTGAACGTGACGGCCTGTCCGTAGGTGCTCGGCGTCGGGACGACGGAGGTCAGGGCGGTGGCGGTGGCGGCCCCCTGGACCGTGGTGTTCAGGTACACCAGGTACTTGTTGCCGTCCCCGAGCAGCACCACGTCGGGCGAGCCGTTGTTGTCCAGGTCGCCGGACACGGCGACCTGGCCGCCGCCGACGCCAGCGTTGGGGTACGGCGAGCCGCTGGCGGCCGTGAACGTGCCAGTCCCGTTGCCGGTGAAGGCCGACACGAACCCGCCGCCGGTCAGGCCGCCGAGGTTGGCGACGGCGATGTCCCCGTCGCCGTCGGCGTCGTAGTCGGCCGGGGCGACGGCGAACGCGGACTGGATGTCGCTGGTGATCGTCTTCGAGGTGCCGAACGCCCCGGTGCCGCCGTTGATCAGCACGGTGACGCCATCGCCCGCCCCGAAGTTGAGCGGGTTCTGCACGTCGCCAGCGTTGGCGACGACGATGTCCAGCTTGGCGTCCATCGCGGCCGGCCCAGCCACGTTCGCCACCCGGACGTTCACCGGGAAGATGCCGCCGCTGTCGTACTCCGTCGTCAGGGCGAACGACCCGCTGCCGTTGTTGGTGATGACCGTGGCCGACCCGTTGACCGGCGGGTCGCCGACGTTCGCCGGGATGCCCACCTCGCACACCACCAGGTCCTGGTCGCCGTCCGAGTCGAAGTCCCCAGCGGCGATGGACGTCGGGTTGAACCCGAGGCCGTTGGTGATCGTCTGGATCAGGTTAAACGTCCCGTCCCCCTTCCCCTGGAAGATGGAGACGTTGTTGCCGATGATCCCGCCGGACCCGTCGGACGCGCCGAAGTGGCAGATGGCCAGGTCCACGTTCGTGTCCCCGGTCAACTCGGCAACCACGACCGCATATGGCTTGCGGCCGTTAGAGTCGAACGGCGACCCGGTGGCCGCGGTGAACCCGCCCGCCCCGTCGCCGAGCAGGACGTGGAACTTCCCGGGGTTGGCGCCGTTATTCGGCAGATTGTTGAGCACGGTGGCTACGAGGTCGGTCTTGCCGTCGCCGTTGAAGTCGCCGGCGTCCACGAAGTTCGCCTCGGTCCCGCCGATCGGGTAGGAGATGGCGCCTCCGAAGGTGCCGTCGCCGTTGCCCATCACGACAGTGACGGCGTTCCCCGTGTAGCTGGCGACAGCCATGTCCAGGTTGCTGTCGGCGTTGAACTTGCCGAGCACCGCCCAGCTGGCGTTACTGAACGACGAGGTCGCGGCCGTCATGGGGTTGAACAGGGCCGGGGTGGTCCGGTCCTCCAGTCGTTCGAGGGCCACCCGGACGAACGGGTGCCGGGTCGCCCGCGCGGGGCCGGAGGCCGGGCGGGGGGACGAGCGTGCGGAGCGGCGAGTCATGTGTGCAGGACCTCCGACGGAAGACGGCGACGAGGGAGACCACACCGTTAAATAAGACGATGTGCCGGGCGGGAACGGATTTGGCGAAGTCAATACAAGTCGGTCGGCACAACCGGGCGATGGGGATCAAGTTCGCAATTCGGCGGGTCAATGTCAATGGCCGACACCACCTTACGCATTTTTTCGCCCGGGCCGGCCGGGGCGGTCCTGCCGGTTGGGCGGGCGACGCGGCGCGCTCCCTGGGACCGCGGCCGTCCCGGCCGCTCTTGCTACACCCGCCGAGGCGCACGGGTGTTACGAGAAGCCCTCGACGCGCTGAGCAAGAGCGGCCGGGACGGCCGCGGTCCCAGGGCGGCTACTTCCGCCGCAGCGCCTTGTCGGCGATGTCGGTGCGGTAGTGCATCCCCGGGAACTGGATCCGCCTGACCGCATCGTAGGCACGAGCCTTGGCCGCGGCCAAGTCGTCGCCCAGGGCCGTGACGCCGAGCACCCGGCCGCCGTCGGTGACGACCCGCTCGCCCTGCACCCGCGTGCCGGCATGGAACACCTTCACGTCGGGCAGCGCCGCCGCCTCGTCCAGGCCGGTGATGCTCTTGCCGGTGTCGTGCTTGCCGGGGTAGCCGCCGGAGCAGAGCACCACGCACACCGCCGGCCGCGGGTCCCACTCGATCCGGCCGTCCTCGAACTCCCCGAGCCGCTCGTCGGCCACGGCTTCGAGCAGGTCCAGCAGGTCGGTCTTGAGCCGCATCAGGACGACCTGCGTCTCCGGGTCGCCGAACCGGGCGTTGAACTCCAGCACCCGCATCCCCTGATTGGTCAGCATCAGCCCGGCGAAGAGCACTCCGCTGAACGGGAACCGCCCCCGCTTCATGGCGTGCACCGTCGGCACGAACACCGCCGCCTCGACCTCCTTGAGCAGTTCCGGGGTGCCGGCCGGGGCCGGGCAGTACGCGCCCATGCCGCCGGTGTTCGGCCCCTTGTCGCCGTCGAGGGCCGGCTTGTGGTCCTGGCACGCCGGCAGCGGCAGGATCGTCCGCCCGCCGACCAGCGCCAGCACCGACAGCTCCTCCCCGTCCAGCCGCTTCTCGACCACGACCTGCCGGCCGGCTTTTTCGCCGAACTCCTCCCGGACCATGATCCGCTCAATCGCCTTCTTCGCCTCGGGCAGGTCCTTGCAGACGATCACCCCCTTGCCGGCCGCCAGCCCGTCCGCCTTGACCACCACCGGGTAGTCGCGCGTCTCGACGTAAGTCCGAGCCGGGTCGGGGTGATCGAAGATGCGGAACTCGGACGTCGGCACGTCGGCGTGCCGCATCAGCGTCTTGGCGAACACCTTGCTGGTCTCGACACGGGCCGCCTCCCGCGACGGGCCGAACACCTTGACGCCGCGCTTGCGCAGGTAGTCCGACAGCCCCAGGGCCAGCGGCTCCTCCGGGCCGATGACCGCCAGCCCGACCTTCTCCTTAAGGCAGAACCGGGCCAGCCGGTCGAACTCGGTCGGGTCGATCGGGACATTGGTGCCGTCCGCAGCGGTGCCGGCGTTGCCCGGCGCGCAGAACACCGTCCCGGCCCGCGGCGACTGCGCCAGCTTCCAGACCAGGGCGTGCTCCCGCCCGCCCTTGCCGATGACGATGACGTTGGTCGGCATGCAGTTGTCTCGGGGCGAACCCGGAGCGTTAGCGACAGGGTAGGGCTGGAAGAACCCCTCCCCCAGCCCCTCCCCGAAGCGGGGAGGGGAGCCAGAGTCTTCTCCCCCTCCCCGCTTCGGGGAGGGGGTTGGGGGGAGGGGTTAAGCGCCCCACCCCCTCGCTACCGCTCGGGGTTCGCCCCGATGGCGCTCCACAGTTCGAGGATGTTCCGCCGGTTCTGGCCGAGGTCGCCGACGCCGACCCGGCTGCGGCTCTCGGCATCGACCCGGGTCCCGTCGGCGGTCGGGGTCACGGTCAGCCGGACGTCGTCCACGAACCCCCAGAGCCGGGTCCGGCGGGTCAGGTGGACAGTCCCCGCCGCCGGGTCCGCCGACTCGACGTGCCACCGTGGGAGCTTCCCGGCGGCCGCCTCGATCCGGCGGACGGCCGCCGCCAGCGATCCGGGGAGGGTGAGCGGCCCGAGGTCCGGGTGGGTCGGGTCGCGGGTGTTCGCCCAGTTCCTGGTGAACCAACGGACCGGTCGCATGCCGCCCCCGGAACGACGACGCCTTCCCGACGCCAGTGTACGGAGTCGGGAAGGCGCGCGGCAATCCGCCGGGGAGGCCAGTGCCGCGCCGACGCTACGGCACCTTCAGGTTGAAGTCGGCCTTGTCGGTCCCGTCCGCGGGGACGTCGAACTCCAGGGTCGTCTTGGCGTTGTACTTCATCGGGAGTTGCTGGACCTTCACCGGGTCGTCGTTCGCCGGGTCGGCGTCCTCCCGGATGGAGATGCGGACCTTGTGCTTGCCGATCACCGCCCCCCGGCCGTCCTTGCCGATGAGCTCCAGCGTGAACCGGCCGTCCGCGTCGGTGGTCCCGGCCGAGCTGGGGCCAGGCTCGATCGTCCCCCCGGTGGCGACCGGGGCGAACGTCACCGACGCGTTGGCGAGGGGCTTGCCGTTCAGGGTGACGGTACCGGAGATGGGGGCCACCTTGTAGGGGTCGCCGCCACAGCCCGCCAGCGGAGGGAGCAAGATTACGAGCAGGAACGATGCGCGCATGGCCATCGCCACCTCGGTTAGGGGGCGGGGCGTGCGCCCCGCCCCGGAGCAGGCGGAAAGGTCGGGCGGGAATCCCTTACTGCGTGTCGGCCACCTCACCCCCGGCCACGGTCGCCATGCTCGGGAGGATGAAGTTGATGTCCACGTTCGACCCGATCGACCGGACCGAGCCGTCGCACAGGACGAAGTTGATCCGGTTGCCGGCGTGGCCGCTGCCCCAGCCCCGCTTGCACACGTTCGACCCGCCCAGCCCCCCGACCCGCACGCACCCGTCGAAGTCCGGGAGCAGGGTCCGGCTCTGACCGATGGTCACCGACGACTGGTTGTACGAGGTGTACGCGTAAGCCCAGAAGGTCCGCCGGCCCTGCCGGCTCTTGGTCACGTACTCCCCGACCAGCAGAGTGTTCGAGGTCCCGTCGGAAATGCCGGGGATCGTTTCCTGGGACGTCGAGCCCTGACGGACGGCGTGCATCGGGCCGCGGAACCCGGACCGCCACCCCATCAGATAGGCCACCTGGTTGGCGTCATCCCAGTACGCGTCGCCGCTCCCCGTCGTCAAGTTCTGGAAGCCGTAGGTGGCGCCGGACACGGCCCGGTAGCTGCCGGCCATGTAGTCGGGCCGCGGGTACCCGTTCTCACCGCCCGGTCCCGAGTCGGGCCGGCTCACCGTAAACGGCATCGGGTCCGACGGGCAGGTGAACACCTTCACCAGGGACTTCCGCATGACGTCCATGTTGGCACTGATCGAGGCGGGGACGGGGTTCGGCAACTTCGGGTCGTCGAGCTTGAACAGGTTGTCCTGCTCGAGGTACGGCAGGATGGAGACGGCCCACGTGTCGTAGTAGTCCCACTTGTTGTTCACCCTGAGGTAAAGGCTCCCGGACGGGAGCTTGCCGAGGGCGTCGTGGTGGTTGTGGACGGCCAGCCCGATCTGCTTGAGGTTGTTGGCGCACTGGATCCGGGCGGCGGCGTCCCGAACCTTCTGGACGGCCGGCAGGAGCAGGCCGATCAGGATGGCGATGATGGCGATCACCACCAAAAGCTCGATCAGCGTGAACGCGAGCCGTGGCCTTGCGGACCTCGACGGAGACATGGCATCTCCTCGCAGTGAAGGGATAAGAAGCTTGGCCGATCCGGTATTTCGATCGAGGCGACTGCGGGCGCGGATCGGCGCACCGATCGTAACTCATCGGTCCTTCATATAATCATTAAAATAGCATTAAGAACAGAAGCCGCGCCACGACCACCGCCCCGACCAGGGTGTCGGGTCCGTTGCCGATCGCGGTCCCTGGAAAAGCGGAACGCCCCGCCGGACATCCGTTGCCCGGCGGGGCGAGTGTCATCGCGCGGTCGGGAGGCTACCGTCTGGCCTTCCTGCCGGTGACGATGTCGAAGTTCGCCTGATCGGTGCCCTCGGCGGGCACGTCGTAGGTCTTGGTGGACTTCTCGTTCCACTCCATCGGGATCGGGTCGAACTCCAGGTTCGGCTTGGCCCCTTTCGGCTCGATGATCCCGTCGGGGGTGCCGGTCTCCGGCGGTGGCTCGTCCGTGCCGCGCCCCGGCATGGTGCTGATGCGGACCGCGTGCTTGCCGGGCACCGCCCCTTTCGTCCGGCCGTCGTAGAGGAGTTCGTACCGCCCGTTGGCGTCGGTCACCCCCATCGACCCCTTCCCGGGGTTCATGTCCCCCCCGCCGATCGGCTGGAAGGAGACGACGGCGTTGGGGTACGGCTTGCCGTCCAGCTTGACCACCCCGGACACGCGGGCCAGGTCCGGCCCGCCGCTACAGCCGGCCAGCAGGGCAGCCGCCAGTAACCCGAGGGGGAGGTTCCTCGTGCGTCGCATGGCAGACGGCCCTCTGGTTATTGAATGGTGACGACCTCGCCGCCGTTCATCGTCGCCATGAACGCCAGCATGTTGATGTCCACGCTGTACGAGATGAAGCGCACCGACCCGTCCCCCATGGCGAAGTTGAGCCCGCCGGTGTGACCGCTGCCGAACGCCCGCTTGCAGACGTGGTCGGCGTTGCTCGGCCGGGTGGTCCCGGTCGGCGACCCCATCTCCCAACACTTGTTGTAGGAGTTGTTCAGGATCCGACTCTCGGTGTAAATCGAGGACTGGTTGTACGAGGCGTAGGTGTACGCCCAGAAGGTGGCCCGCCGGGTGACGTCGATGAACGTGCATTCGCCGACCATGAGCGTGTTCGAGGTGCCGTCGGACACGGCGGGCAGCCTCTCCGGCCCGCCGAGGGTGGTCAGCGGCTGGCCGCGGAAGGTCCCCGTCTGGGCCGGGACGCCGTTGTACGTCGTCGCCGTCGCGTGGAGGATGCCCTTGTACTCCTGTAGGAGCGTGTTGCCGGGGGTCCACAGGTGCGGCTCGAACGTGTCCCAGAACCCGCGGGGGTACGTCTGGGTGCCCTTGTACCCACGACCGGAGACGGCCCGGTAACTGCCGTGCATCCACTGGTCGCTACCGCGCGCGGTCGGGGTCCCGGCGAACGGACCGCTCGCCGGCGCCTCCAGCTTGCCGACTAGCGGGTCGGACGGGCACTCGTACGACTTCACCCGCTGCTGGGTCACGAACAGGTTGCTCGGGTGCTCGTTCAGGACCGACTGGTTGTACTGGCGGTAGAGGGCGTCCTGCTCCATGAAGGGCAGGATTTCGATCGCCCAGTTGGTGTAGCAGGGCTTGCCGTTGTCGCCGGTCTGCATCCCGCCCGGCGGGAACGTGCCGCGGGCGTCGTGGTGGTTATGCAGGGCCAGCCCCATCTGCTTGAGATTGTTCTGGCACTGGGCGCGGGCGGCGGCGTCGCGGACCTTCTGCACAGCAGGCAACAAGAGGCCGATCAGGATCGCGATGATCGCGATCACCACCAACAGTTCGATGAGCGTGAACCCGCACCGGGGACGCTCGGACCGGGGGAGAGACATGACCTCGCCTCAGTGAAAGGAGATAAAACCCGACCGATCCGGGAGAGTAATAACGAAGGCGTGCGAGCGCGGATCGGTGCTCAGATCGTAACTTAGCGATCTCTCATTCATAATTAAAAATAGATTAGACTAATATTACAGCGATTCGCGCGTAATGGGCCGGCCGCCGGATGGGTGGCTCGCCGGAGTTCGAATTGGTCACGAGTGATCCGTCGGGCCGTGCGCATCGCCGGCCGCGGCGCGGAAATGAAACACCCCGCCCGGCGCCAAGCGCCGGGCGGGGTGGACGACGACCGTCACCTACCTGTGGTGTCCCCGGCCGGTGACAATGTCGAAGTTGGCCTGGTCGGTCCCGTCCGCCGGCACCGTGAACTCCCGCCGGCTCGACACGTTCCAGTCCTCCGGGATCTCCACCGGCGTCGCGCCGATCTGCCGCTTCGCCGGCCGGTCCGGCGTCACCACCCCGTCGATGCTGCCGGTCAGGGTGGTGTCCTGGGTCTCGGGCACGTTGTCCTCCGGCTGCACCGGGGTGATCCGTACGATGTGCTTGCCGACCACCGCCCCGGACCGGCCGCCCTCGTAGGTCAGGGTGAACCTGCCGTCGGCGTCCGTCACTCCCACCGACCCGCGGCCGGCGTTTTCCACGTCCTTGCCGGGGTTCGGCTGGAAGGTGACGTACACGTTGGCCAGCGGCTTGCCGTCCATCGTCACCCGGCCGGACACCGGGGCGATGTCCGGCCCGCCCCCGCACCCGGACAGCAGGGCCGCCGAACCGCACAGCACCAGTAGCCTAAAGGCTCGCATCACTGGTCCTCCTCCGCGCGGGGCGGGTTACTGGGTCTGGAACACTTCCCCGCCGGCCATCGTCGCCATGAACGCCAGCGTGTTGATGTTGGTGCTGTACGAGAAGAACCGGACCGACCCGTCGCACAGAGCGAAGTTCACTCCCGACGTGTGCCCGCTCCCCCACCCCCGCTTGCACGGGTTGTCGTCGCCCGGCCCCTGGGTGCCGCCGGGCGGGTTGCCGTTAGGCCACCGGCACTTGTTGTAGAAGGCGTTGAGGGTCCGGCTCTGGGCGGTCAGCGACGACTGGTTGTACGAGGCGTAGGTGTACGCCCAGAAGGTGGCCCGCCGGGGCACGTCGAAGAAGGTGCACTCCCCGGCCAGGATCGTGTTCGAGGTGCCGTCGATCATCGACTGCAACCGCTCCGGGCCGCCCATGGAGGACACCGACACGCCGCGGTACTTGGCGGTCTGGGCCGGGATGCCGTTGTACGTCACGGCCGTCCCGTGCAGCGGTCCCTTATAGTCCGACCGCGGGGCCGCGGTGCCGGACGGGATGCCCCAGTACTGCGGCTCGAACGTGTCCCAGAACCCACGGCCGCGGACCGCCTCGCCCCGGCCGGAGTTGCCCCGGTAGCTGCCGTGCATCCAGTTCCGCCGGTTGGCCCCGGCGGCCGACCCGCGGTCGCGTGGCCCGGTCGCCGGTTGCCGCAACTTCCCGGCGTTCGGGTCGGACGGACACTCGAAGGTCTTCACCCGGGAGGTGGTGACGAACAGGTTCTTGACGTGGCTGTTGATGACCTTCTGGTCGTACCGGCGGTACAGGTTCTCCTGCTCGACGTACGGCAGGATTTCGATCGCCCAGTTGGTGTAGCACACCGTCCCGTTCTGCGCCGTCTGCATGCCGCCGGGGGGGAACGTCCCCAGCGCGTCGTGGTGGTTGTGCATCGCCAGCCCGATCTGCTTGAGGTTGTTCTGGCACTGGGCGCGGGCGGCGGCGTCGCGCACCTTCTGGACGGCGGGCAACAGCAGGCCGATCAGGATCGCGATGATCGCGATCACCACCAACAGTTCGATGAGCGTGAACCCGCACCGGGGCCGCTCAGACCTGGGAAGAGACATGGCGTCTCCTCATGAGAAGGGGAATGAGAAACCGGACCGATCCGAGAGTGAGAAACGACGGCGTGCGAGAGCGGATCGGCGTACTGATGATAACTCTCTAATTTCTAATGAGTCAATAATGAGTAAATGGATTCTCGAAGATGAATCCACGTCCGGTCCGCAGCGCGAATTTGTCTTGACTAATTCTGTTGATTAGTCCAGACTAGACGTTATGAAGGCTTTCACGCGCGTCAGACTGGTCGGCTATCTCCTGCTCGCCGGCGGGACCGGCCTGGCACCGGTCGGCTGTGCCGGTGGCGGACCCGGGCCAATCGGCAACGGGCCGGTCCAGGTGACCGTCACCACCAGCGTCATCGCCGACACGGTGCGGCAGGTCGGCGGGTCGCACGTCCGGGTGACGGCGCTGATGGGCCCCGGCGTCGATCCGCATACATACCTGCCCTCGCCGTCGGACGCGGTCGCGCTGGCGTCGGCCCACATCGTCTTCTTCAACGGCCTCCACCTGGAGGGGAAGATGACGCAGTTGCTGGAGGAGAACCAGGCCGGGACCGCCCGCGCGGTGCCGGTCAGCCGGGCCATCGACCCCGCCCGGCTGCGGCACGCGGACTCCGCGGACGGCGCACACGACCCGCACGTCTGGTTCGACGTGCGGCTGTGGATGACGTGCGTCGAGGTGGTCCGGGACGAACTGTCCGCGCTCGACCCGGCCCGCGCGGCCGACTACCGCGCGAACGCCGACCGCTACCTGAAGGAACTCGACGCGCTCGACCGGGAGGTGCGGGAGAAGGCGGCGAAGCTGCCGTCGGACCGGCGGGTGCTGGTCACGTCGCACGACGCCTTCGGGTACTTCGGCCGGGCCTACGGGTTCGAGGTCCACGGCTTGCAGGGGGTGAGCACGGCCGCCGCGACGGGGACGCGAGACATATCCGATCTGGCGACCTTCCTCGGCCGGCGGCAGATCCCGGCGGTGTTCTGCGAGACGTCGGTCCCCTCGAAGGGACTGGAGAGTGTGCTCAACTCGGTACGCAACAAGTACCAGCGGGAGGTCCGACTGGTCGGCGGCGCGGACGCCCTGTACTCCGACGCGCTCGGCGAACCTGGCACCCCCGGCGAGTCCTACGTCGGCATGGTCCGCCATAACATCGATGTGATCGTTCGGGCGCTCTCGCAGTGACAGAGGGGTCGGAATCAGAGGGGGAGAAGAGGAGAGGGGGAGAAGAGGAGATGAGCAACGATCCGACTTTCTCCCCCTCTCCCCCTCTCCCCTTCTCCTCTTCTCCCCCTCTGATTCCGACCCCTCTGATTCCGACGCTCAAGGCGGTGCAGGTCCACGACCTGACGGTCGCCTACGGCGATAAGCCGGTCCTCTGGGACGTCGATCTGGAAGTCCCGGCCGGGGTGCTGATGGCGATCGTCGGCCCCAACGGCGCGGGCAAGACTACCCTCATCAAGGCGATGCTCGGGCTGGTCCGGCCGGTGTCCGGGCGGGTGCTCATCCACGGCCAGCCGTACTCGGCGGACAAGCGGTCGGTCGGCTACGTCCCGCAGCGCGGCAGCGTCGATTGGGACTTCCCGACGACCGTCCGCGACGTGGTGTCGATGGGCACCTATGGCCAGCTCGGGTGGTTCCGCCGACTGGGGCAAGTGCAGAAGGAACTCACGCGCGACGCGCTGGGGCACGTCGGCATGAGCGACTACGCCGGCCGGCAGATCAGCCAACTCTCGGGCGGCCAGCAGCAGCGGGTGTTCCTGGCGCGGGCGCTGGTGCAGCAGGCGCCGGTGTACTTCATGGACGAGCCATTCCAGGGGGTGGACGCGGTGACGGAGCGGGCGATCGTCGGCATCCTGCAAGAGTTGCGGAGTCAGGGCCGGACGGTGCTGGTGGTCCACCACGACCTGAGCACGGTCGTGGAGTACTTCGACTGGGTGACGCTGCTAAACGTCCGCAAGATCGCCACCGGCCCGACGGCCGAGGTGTTCACGCCGGTGAACTTGAGGGCGACCTACGGCGGACGGGTCGCCGTCCCGACTTAGACCCGCATCTTACGCAGCACCTCGATCAGCACCGCCGCGACGTTCCAGGCGTCGTCGTCGCCTCGGTGGTGCGTCCCCTCGAACGTATGACCGAACGCCTCCACCGCCTCTCTGGCCCCGATCTCGCGCGGCAACCCGCGGCTCAGGGCGAACAGGGTCTTGACATTGAGGTGCGTCGGGCCAAACGGGTACGGCATGCCTGTTTCGCGGCACTGTCGCTCGAACTGCTTGCGGTCGTAGTCGCCGAAGCTGGCCCATGCCCGCTGGTCGGCGAGGAACTCACGCCGGAGGGTTTTGCACGCCTCGCGGAACGTCACCCCGCCGGCCGCCATCTCCGGGGTGATGGTGGTCAGCCCCGTACAGAACGGACTCACCACCGACCGTTCCGGGCGGACCATCATGCTCCGCTTGCCCAGGCGCGTGAGGGTGGAAATCTCCAAGGGGCAGACGCCGATCTCGATGACCTCAGATGTCTGGCCGGCCGGAGGATTGCCCTCCCAACACGTCGCCTCGATGTCGATGACCAGGATATGGTCGAGTCGCTTCGCCATGAACGTGCCCTTTGGGTACTGAGTACTCTGTACGGAGTACTGGCCGTCCAGTCCGGTTCGCCCCTTTCCTTCACGTCCGGTTTCGGGTTGAATGACGGTCCCGTCCGACCCCGGGAGCCGACCCGATGGACGCGCTCATCACGGCCGACCAGATCCGGGTCCGGGTGGACGAACTGGCCGCCGACGTCCGCGCCGCCTACGCCGGCAAGCCGTTCACCGTCGTCGGCATCCTGACCGGCAGCCTCGTCTTCCTGGCCGATCTGATCCGGCGGATCGACCTGCCGCACCAGATCGGACTCGTCCAGGCGTCGAGCTACCGCGGCACCGCCACCAGCCCCGGCGAGTTGGTCATCCGCGACGAGCTGCTGCCCGACGTCCGCGGCCGACATTTACTCGTACTGGACGACATCCTCGACACCGGGCAGACCATCACCCGGCTGGTCACGCACCTCCGGGCGAAGGGGACGGCCTCGGTGCGGACGTGCGTGCTGCTCCGCAAGGTCGGCCGACAGCGGGTGCCGTTCGAGCCGGACTTCTGCGGCTTTTCCATCCCGGACAAGTTCGTAATCGGCTACGGTCTGGACTACAACGACGAGTACCGCCACCTGCCGTTCATCGGGGTGCTGCCCGACGGGGCCGCGTGACGCCGGTACTTCAGGGACGACATGACCGGCCTCTTCATCCTGGCGTCCGACCTCGGCCCGAGCGGGGCCGCCAAGACGCTGGCGCTGACGGTGCCCACCCTGGCGAGCCGGTCCCGGGTAGCGGTCGGGGTGCTAGACAGGTCCGGCGGGCCGTTCGACGCCGCACTGGACGCGGCCCGGTGTCCGCCCGTCCCGCTGACGATCCGCGGCTCGCTCGGTCTGGGTGGGCTGGGTGAAGCCCGACGGCAGGTCGGGGCGTTCAGGCCGGATGTCATGCTCGCGGTCGGACCGGCCGCGGTGCGACTCGCCCCGCTCCTGAGCCGACCCGGGAACGACAAGCGGAAACCCTGTCCGATCATCGCGTCCGCGGCCAGTCACCCCGGCGGCGGGCTGAGAGGCTGGTGGGCGCGGAAGATGCTCCGGCGCGCAGATGCGATCGTCGCCACGACCCGGGCCGAAGCCGACCGGTATGTGCAACTCGGCATCCCGGCCGATCGCGTCGAACTGATCCCGCCGGGCGTACGCCCGACCCCGCCGCCGCCGGACCCGGTGGCGTTCCGCAAGGCGCTGGACATCCCCGCGGGCGCCCGGTTGGTGATCGCGGCGGGAGGGTTCGACGCGGCCGCGGGGCTGCGGTCGGCGGTGTGGGCGTTCGATGTGATCAAGTACGTCGCGCCGGACGTATACCTCGTACTGGTCGGCGATGGCCCCGGGCGCGACCGGGCCGAGCGGTTCGCCCGCGACCTGGGATTCGACGACTACCGCGTCCGGTTCACCGGCGTGCGCTCGGACGTGCCGGCCCTGCTCGGGCTGGCCGAGGTGGTCTGGGTGACGCACACACACGGCGGCGTAAACCTCGCCCTGGAAGCGATGGCCGCCGGGAGGCCGGTCGTCGCGCTGCGCACGCCGGACATCGCCGAGGTCGTTGAAGACGGCGAAACGGGTCGGCTGGTGCCGCCGGCGGACCGGGTCGGGCTTGCGGCGGCGACGAGGGAATTGCTGGCCGATCCGGGGCTGGCGGGCCGGCTCGGGGCCGCCGGGAAGGCCCAGGTCGCGGAACGACATTCGCTGACGGGTATGACCGACCGGTATGCCGTCCTTTACGAGCGGACGGCCGGCGGGTAGCAATGCTACGGGGTGAGGCGGCCGGCGCCCACGGCCGCGGAGGACGAAATGCTGCGCGACGTCCTGACTGTCATCCTGGCCGGCGGCCGCGGCACCCGGCTGGAGCCGCTGACCCGGGACCGGGCCAAGCCGGCGGTGCCGTTCGGCGGGCTGTACCGGATCATCGACTTCACCCTGTCCAACTGCATCAACAGCGGGCTGCGGAAGGTGTTCGTCCTGACCCAGTTCAAGTCGCGCAGCCTCGACCGGCACATCCGGCTGGGGTGGAACTTCCTCAGCCCCGAGATGGGCGAGTGGATCGAGGTGCTGCCGCCGCAGCAGCGGATCGACGAGAACTGGTACAAGGGGACGGCCGACGCCCTGTACCAGAACATCTACTCGATCGAGAAGGACGACTCCGGTCGAATCCTGGTGCTGGCGGGCGACCACATCTACAAGATGGACTACGCCCACATGCTCCAGTTCCACGAGGACCGGAAGGCGGACATCACCATCGGCTGCATCCCGATCCCGCTGGACCAGTGCGACCAGTTCGGGGTGATGGAGGTGGACCGGAACGCCCGGGTGGTCGGGTTCAAGGAGAAGCCGAAGACCTGCGACCCGCTGCCGGACGACCCGCGGCTGGCCCTGGGGTCGATGGGCATCTACGTGTTCAACACCCGGACGCTCTTCGAGCTGCTCTGCGAAGACGCGGCCCGGGTCGGCAGCGGCCACGACTTCGGCCGGGACGTGATCCCCGGGATGATCGCCGCCGGGATGCGGGTGTTCGCCCACAAGTTCCACGACGAGAACCGCAAGGCGTTCCCGTACTGGCGGGACGTGGGGACGCTCGACGCCTACTACCGGGCGAACATCGACCTGGTCCGCGCCGAGCCGGAGTTGAACCTGTACGACGAGGTGTGGCCGATCCGCACCTTGCAGCCGCAGTCCCCGCCGCCGAAGTTCGTCCACGCCGCCACCGGGCCGCCGGGCCAGGCCCGCCGGGGCGAAGCGCTGGACAGCATCGTCTCCCCCGGGTGCATCGTCTCCGGCGGGCACGTCATCCGCTGCATCCTCTCGCCGATTGTGCGGGTGAACAGCTACGCGGTGGTCGAGGACTCGATCCTGTTCGAGGGGGTGGACGTCGGCCGGTACTGCCGGGTCCGCCGGGCGATCATCGACAAGGACGTGAAGCTGCCGCCGTACACGGTGCTCGGGTACGACCCGGAGTTCGACCGCAAGCGCGGCTTCACCATCACCGAGCAGGGCGTGGTGGTGGTGCCCAAGGCCGAGCCGGCCGAGGCGTTCCAGGCGCCCAACCCACTGCCCAGATAAAGCGATGGCACGCGGATGACGCGGATTCCAGCGCGGATAAAACGCGGATCAGAAAGCAGGATTTCAATCCCTGGTTTGATCCGCGGTGATCCGCGCTGAAATCCGCGTCATCCGCGTGCCATCGCTTGCATCCGCTCCCACAGCAGTAGCGCCGTCACCGTCTTGGCGTCCTTGATCTCGCCGGCCAGGCACATCCGCACTGCGTCGGCCAGCTTCACCGTCACCGCTTCCAGCTCCTCGTCGGCCTCCGGTCGGCTCACGCCCGCAGTCAGTCCCTCGGCCACGAACAGGTGCAGCTTCTCGTCGAGCACCCCCGGCGACGCGAACAGGTAGCCCAGCGGCCGCCACAGCTTAGCCGTGTAGCCGGTCTCCTCGGCCAACTCCCGCCGGGCGGCCGCCTCCAGCCCCTCCCCGGGTTCGAGCGTCCCGGCCGGCAGCTCCCAGAGCGTTTCCCCGACCACCCACCGGTGGTTGCGCAGCAGGCAGACGTGCTCGGCGTCGATCACCGGCAGGATGACCACCGCCCCGGGGTGCAGGACCACGTCCCGCTTGATGACCTGCCCGTCGGCCGTGATGGTGGTGTCCACGGCGACCCGGATGCGGCGGCCGATATGGACGATCTCGCGCGGCATGACGGCCCCCTGTAGTCCGCTCGCTC
>DASSAT010000153.1:0-5783 GCA_035699305.1 Fimbriiglobus sp.
TCGGGGGTGCGGAAGGTCTTGTTCTGCTCCCAGAACGCCTGCCACTTGCGTTCGATTTCGGCCGGGTGGTAGCTCGGCATCGTGGTCTCGCCTGCGTGGTGCTGTGTCCGGTTGGCTTATGTGTGGCCGGAAGGGCCGTCAACGAACGGATACCTCAAGCACCCGGCGGGTTCTCGTCGGCCTCCGTGGCCCGGCGGGTGTCCGCGTCGAGGGACCGCGACCCGGCGACCCACAGGCCGCCGCCGACCAGGATCAGCACCGACACGATCAGGAACGCGGTGTGCAGGTCGGCCAGGTCGGCGATCGCCCCAATCACCGTCGGCGAGATGGCGTCCCCGAGCACGTGGATAATCAGGATGTTAATGGCGAACGCGGTCGCGCGAATTGACGAGCGGCTGACGTTGGCGAGGATGGTGTTCGCCGGGCCGGTATTGAAGAACAGGAAGAACACCGCCCCGAACAGCACCCCCCAGGCCGCCGGGAACGGCAAGAACAGCATCGCCAGGAAGAACGGCCAGGCGAGGATGGTGGTCCACCCGGCGGCGTGGAAGTACGCCCCGCGGACGCGGTGGTTGCGGAGGTAGTCGCCGAACCACCCGCCGACGAGCGTCGCCACCAGGCCGCTGATGACCACGATCGCCCCGAAGATCAGGCCGATGCGCCCGGTCGTCATCGACCCCGCGGTGGTGGCCGCGTCGGTCAGGTACTCCGAATAGTTGCGGACCTCGGCCGGCGCGAGGTGGGCCTTCAGGAGTTCGACGAACTCCAGGTACGGGATCGCCCGGCCGTCGGCCGCGGGGCGGAGTTTGTCCGTCACCGCCTCCGGGATTAGCCGCTCGCCCTGGAGGCTCAGGTACTTCGACTCGGTCCCGAGCTTCGCCAGCACCTCGCCGGTCAGGGCGAACCGGGCCTCGCGCTGGAAGATGTATTCCGGCACCCACACCGCCACACCGCCGAGGACGAACGTGGTACAGGTCATCCCGGCGCAGCACAGCACGAACGACCGATTGCCGCGCAACTCCCGTAGAACGTCGAAGTACCTCGGGGCGTCTTTCGGGACCGCACCTCGCGGCGGCTCGCGCATGACGAAGCAGAGCAGCCCCGGTATCAGCCCGAGGTATGTGACCCAGAAGGCGTGCCGCCAGTCGAACAGGTCGGCCAGGACGCCGCCCAGCACGAACCCCAGGGCGCTGCCGACCGGGATGGCGGCGTAGAAGATCGCCATGATTTGCCCGCGGCGCTGGACCGCGAACAGGTCGGAGATCATCGCCGGGGCGATCGGTCCGTAGGCCGCCTCGCCGACCCCGACGAAGCACCGCATCAGTAGTAGCATCAGGTACGCGGACGCCAGCCCGGAGCTGCCGCTGGCGAGGCTCCACAGCACCACCCCGACGCCGACAACCCACCACCGGCGAAACCGATCCCCGGCCCGGGCGAACACCGGGGAGAGGAGCATGTACGCCACCATGAACGCGGTGGTCAGCAGCCCGAGCTTGGTGTTCAGCGCCGGGTCGGCCGGGTCGAACAGGGTGCCGTCGCGCTTGAGCTTGGGCAGCACTGCCGAGAGGACTTGCCGGTCGATGTAGTTGAACAGGTTGATCGTCAGCAGCAGCGAGAGCGCCGCCCAGGCGCCGGGTACGCGGGCCGCGGTGGTCGGCGTGACTCCGTTGTGCATGGCGACCCTCGCGGCCCGGTTCCCCCGCCGCGGCGGGACATGTAATGTAGTAGGCACACTCCGTGTGCCGTTCTTGGATCGACGGCACACGGAGTGTGCCTACTACATTGAAACGCGATCTGACGCCCGTGTCTTACCGCCCCGACCGCCGTCCGGACAGGAGCTTGCCCGATGACCCATGAGGAGATCAAGGCGCGGTTCACCGGCGAGATCAAGCTCCGCGGCTACGAGGACCGGTACATCGACCGCAACGAGGAGCGGGAGATCCTTCAAATCGCCATCCAGATCGGGGTGAACATCGACGCCGCCCGGGCCGACCTGGCGGAGGTGTGTACGGCCGAGGGGTACGTCCTGGAGACGGCGGTGCTGAAGATGGTCCGCGAGCAGGTCGAGGCGGCGGCGGCCAACGACGGGCGGATCGACCGCACCGAGTTCGACCTGATCCTGGCCAACGCCCGGGCCGTGGTGGCTGGCAAGAAGACCGACCGGCAGGTCAAGACGCTGATGGTGCAGGTGATGGAGGACACCGGCAACAACCGGGTCCGGCGGGGGTGGTTCACCAACTGGTACGCGGCACTGAAGAAGGAGTTGGGGATCGCGTGACTCGCCGTGGGGGGCCGGCGAACCCCGAGCGGAACGGGGTGGGGTCTTCACCCCCTCGCTACCCAGCTTATTGCATCACGTGACGCAAGTCGCAAGTCGTTGCGGCGAGGTTGCGTTTGCAGGCGGTGAGGACCAGTTTCGCTTGGACCCAGCGATGGACCCGGGGGTAGGTGCGGACCCAGGCCGGCAGGCCCGCCAGCCCCCCACCCCAGTTGACCCAGTTGCCGAACCCCCCGCTCGGACGATGGCCGCGTCGGAGAAGTCCTTGCGGGTGGGGCGGGGCGTCTTGTCGAGGGGGGTGGTGCGTGCGACAATCGCCGTCGTGCCCAGAGTTGGTGTTCCACGGCGAGCCTCCTGAGGGTGGTACTTCAGGGACTATCGTGGGCACCAACTCCTTGTTGCGCCAATAGTTATTCCGCGACACGCAATAAGCTGAGCAGCGAGAGGGTGGGGCGACGTTAACCCCCTCGCTAACGCTCGGGGTTCGCCTATAATTGACGTGACCGGCAGCGCCCAGTCGTCAGGGCCGAATGGCCCGGCTGGGCGCTTCGCGTTGGCGGCGCGGAGGGGTTATGCCCAAGGAAGAAGCGATCGAGGTCGAGGGCCGGGTCAAAGAAGCCCTGGCCAACACCCAGTTCCGGGTGGAGTTGGACATCGGCGGCGAGGTCATCGCCCACGTCGCCGGCAAGATGCGGCGGCACTTCATCCGCATCATCCCCGGGGACCGGGTCAAGGTGGAGATCTCCCCTTACGACCTGACCCGCGGCCGTATCGTCTATCGTGCCCGCTGACTTGAGGAAATCCGGGTCGGCGCACCGGATTTTTTCTTGACGCGGCGGGCCGATTTCGTCACCCTAGCCCGGTCGCCACGATGGCGACAACCTACCCCAGCGTCCAGGAGGGACCAACGATGTTCATCCAGACGGAAGCCAAGGCACAGGGTTGGCGGGCGGTGGCGGTCCTCGACGGCGAAGTCGAGGCGCTTCTGTTTGTCGGCCGCTCCTCGACCCAGGTCCGGGCCGGCTACGCCGAGTCGTTCGCCGAGCTGCTCGACGACGAGGAGCGCGACCGCGTCACCGCCATCCGCCTGCAGCAGTGGCAGGGCGCCCCGGACGCCGGCAAGTGGACCGAGAAGTCCGAGCTGCGCATCCCGGCCCCGTCGGCCAAGCTGGCCCGCGCCGCCTGAGCGGCCCCGCCGCGAACCACCCCGCGAACCCGGGCGCCCGCCCCCCTCGGCGCCCGGGTTCTGCTTTTCCCCTGGGACTGTGGCCGTCCCGGCCGCTCTTGCAAGGCGAATCGTGGGCCTCGGAACCTACCCCAGCACCCCGCCCGGTGTAGCAAGAGCGGCCGGGACGGCCGCGGTCCCAGGAGGAAGCACGGCAACCGGCGCAACTTGTCCTATCTTTGAGGACAAGTTGCTCTCCGCCGGCTGCGGAGCTTGCAATCCGAGGGGGTGCGAACGAACAATAGTTCATCCCCGACCGCGAGCCGGACGCCCGCCCCCGTCCGGTGACTCTGAGAGACCCCGACCGGCGCCCGCGGACCGCGGCAGCCGAGACGAAAGGAACCGTCATGAACTCCTACGGCTCCCTGAGCGACGACTTCGGGGTGTCGGTGTACTTGGCCAGCAAGGCCGAGATGCCGTCCGGCCGCGAGACGGTCCTGCACTTCTTCGAGGCGATCCAGAAGCAGTTCCCGCGGATGACCGACTTCGAGCGCCGCGACGACAAGGAGTACGCGCTGGAGGAGGACCGCGACTCGGGCAGCTACCGCTGGGTGACGCTCGACGGTCGCCGGCTGTGCTCCGGGTTCGTCAACCCGCCATCGCTGGAGGACGCCGACCAGCAGAACGAGCGCATCCTGGAGATGGCCCCGTACCACCTGGGGGTCAGCGGGCTGGACGCGGACACGCTGGACGTGGTGTACTACTTCGACTTCCTGTACGCCGGCAACCACGACGAGGTGGTGGCGGAGGCGCTAGCGGCCGGCGGCCCGCTGGAGGGCTTGGCGAAGCTGCCGGCCGGGCGGGTGCTGCACCACCAGCCGTCGATGATGCTGGCGCTGGACGAGGGGTGCCAGCTCCAGGGCCGGCTTACGGTCGAGACGCGGACCACGGCGTACCAGGTGCGGACCGGGAACTTCTCGGAAAGCCCGATCAGCGTTTACTTCACGGTGCGGCAGTTCTGGGGCAAGCAGCCGTTCAAGACGTTCGTGGAGAGCTACCACAACCAGCGGCGTCTGCTGGACGAGTTGGTGACCGACCACATCGTTCCGAACGTGATTCAGCCGCTGGCCCGGACCATCGCGACGAAGCAGTAGCCGGGGCGGTATACTGGACGGTGAAGGAGGCCCGCCATGAGCCGAACCCTGACCCTGGAACTCGACGAGCGGGTGTACGCCGCCCTGGCCGAGAAGGCCAAGATCACTGGTTCCACGCCGGACCAACTGGCAGTCATCGTCCTCGCGGAGCGCTTTCCCCCCACCCCGCCGGAAGGCCGCAAGACGGCGGACATCCGCAAGTTCTTCGGGTCGGTGCGGGTCGGCCACCCGTCTGGACTGGACAACGAGGCCATCGACGCCGACCTGGCCCGCGAGTACGGCCGCGGACTGGACGGGCGGGATGAGTGATGCTCCTCGACACGTCCGGCCTACTCGCCCTGCTCGACGAACTCGAACCGCCCCACCAGCGGGCTTATGAGCTTTACGACGCAGCCACCGTCCGTCTCCCGCACTCCTACGTGCTGGCCGAACTCGTTCCCCTCACCAACAGCCGCGGATTCCCGCGGCCGGCCGTTCTGACGTACCTGCAAGCCGTTGCCGACGACCCGAGTGTTGAAGTCGTCTGGGTGGACAAGCCGCTTCACCGCGAGGCCGTTGCCCTGCTGACCGCCCGCCGGGACAAGAGGTACTCGCTGTGCGACGCGGTCAGCTTCGTGCTGATGCGGCGGTACGGCATCCCCGACGCCCTGACCACCGACAAGCACTTTGAGCAGGAAGGGTTCCGCTGGCTGTTGGAATAAACCAGTTCTGAACTCCCCGGTGTACTGGCGCTCGGAACCTCTTTGACCCATCCGGCACGTAGTCAAGATGAAGCGGCAACTGCACGTTCACCCGCAACTGGCAATGGTCCTCATCTCCTGCCTGATGCTGGCGGGGGCGACCGCCTATTTCCTCGTGGCGATCCCGCGGCACCTCTCGCCGAACGACCCGGACTGGCTGGCGGCGGGCGCGTCCTGGGCGACGGCGTTCGTCGCCCAGTGCGGAGCCTTCCTGGCAGTCGTCTGCCCGGTGACGGCGCACGCTCTCAGCGGCCGGTGGTCGTGGTCGGTCCGGGTGTTCACCGCGGTGTCTGCATACTTCGGCGTCAGCATGGCCATGCTCGCGGTCAACGCCTACGAGGACACCGAGCGTTTGTCCGGCCACGTCCGCAGTCCCGCGGACCTGCTTGAAGGTGCGCTGATTATGGCGGCCATCTTCCTGTTCTACCTACTGTTCGCCGCCTGCA
>DASSAT010000154.1:0-8142 GCA_035699305.1 Fimbriiglobus sp.
CGCGGAGAGCGGCGTCACCTCCACCGCGGTGCCGGTGATGAACGCCTCCTGCGATCGACCCAGCTCGTCCGGCCAGATCTCGCGCTCGATCACCTTCAGCCCCTTCTTGCGGGCCAGGTCCATCACCGTCTGCCGGGTGATGCCGTTGAGGATGCACTCCACCGTCGGGGTGTGCAGCTCGCCGTCGATCAGCAGGAACAGGTTCGCGCCGGTCGCCTCGGCGACGCGGCCCTTGTAGTCGAGCATCAGCGCGTCCTGGGCGCCCGCCGCCAGCGCCTCGTCCTTGGCCAGGGTGCAGATGATGTACAGCCCGGCGCACTTGCTGCCGGCCGGCGCCGACTCCGGGCTGGGCCGCTTCCACTTCGCCGTCACCAGCTTGATCGCCGGCTGCTCGTAGTACGCCCCCCACGGGAACGCCGAGACCATGACGTGCACCTTCGTCCCGACCGCCGAGACGCCGATCGTCTCCGCCCCGCGCCAGGCCAGCGGCCGGACGTACCCGTCCTGCAACTTGTTCTCGGCGATCACCTGCCGCGTGGCCGCGTCCAACTCCTCGGCGGAGTACGGCAGGTCGTAGCCGACCATCTTCGCGGAGTGGGCCAGCCGGCGGGAGTGCTCGGCGAGTTTGAACACCTTGCCGCCGTAGCAGCGGTCGCCCTCGAAGACGGCGTTACCGTAGTGCAGCGAGTGGGTCAGGACGTGGACCTTCGCCTCCCGCCACGGGACGAGCTTGCCATTGAACCAGATGACGCCGTCGCGGTCGTCGAACGGGATCGAAGGTCCGGCCACGGTCGCACCCCCTGTTCGCTCGGTACGGGCCGGCGGTCCCGGCCCCGTCGGTATCCTACCGCGCCGATTCCAGGACGGCGCCGGTTCCGGCTGCGGCGGATGGAGGAGGGATGGTATAAAGGATGTGAGGCTGGCCCGGGGAATCACAAGTGAACGCCATCCACATCCACAAGACCCTGGATTCCGACACGCTCCACCTGCCGGAACTGCGCCCTCTGATCGGCCGGCGGGTCGAGATCGTCGTGCGCGAGGAACAGCCCGCGGCCGAGGTCCGCGACCAGTTCTACGCCGAACTCGCCCGAGCCCCCGAGACCGCGGAGGCGTTCGCCGCCCAGCAGGCGACGTACCGCCGGTGGCGAGCCGACCCTCGATTCGAGGCGTACTGGCCCACCCTGGACCACCTCCTCGCCCGAGACTTCGCTTCCGCCCGGCGGCAGGCCGAGCGGTGGGCAGCGATCCACGAGGAAGTCCGTCGTCATGCCGTAGACGGCAGTGACCGCGACCACTGGGATGCTCTGTTGCGGGACCAGTATGAGGCTGACGTCCGGGACATGAAAGAGCAACGGCCGTGATCCTCGTCGATAACTCCGTGGTCGTCGAGTATCAGCGGAGCGCTGACCCCAAACTGCTCCATCTCTTCCAAACCCTGTCGGTCGGTGTGTGCGGTCTTACCCGTGCGGAGTTCCTTCACGGGGGTCGCTCCCCGGCCGAGCGGGCCTTTTACATGAGAATCTTGGCGCTATTCGGTTCCGTTTCGATCCCGGACGCTCTCTGGGGCACGGTCGGCGACAACCTCGCGCTTCTCCGGTCGAAAGGTGTGACCATCCCGTTCGCTGACGTGGCGGTTGCTACCGTCGCCATTGCCAACGGTTACGAACTATGGGCACGGGATCATCACTTCCCACTTGTTCAGTCTGTCCTCCCCGCCCTGCGGTTGTTCGTCGAACCGCCGTAGCCCCTCGCGCGACCTCGGCGAACCCCGAGCATCAGCGAGGGGGTCAGCGCCCCACCCCCTCGCTGACGCTCGGGGTTCGCCGGGACGGCGCTAACTTCTCGAAATCGCCGTTCCTGGCTGCCGTTTCCCGGAATATACTTACCCCGCTGGAGTACGCCCCTCCGACCCCTCAACCGGCCGCGGCCGTCCGCGGCCCGGGAGGGTCGTTCTCCATTTTCCAAAGGACGCTGCCTCGTAAGCGGTGCAAGGTGGACCCCATGGGCGACGCGCACAAACCGACCCCCGACCAGCCGGCTACGATGAGCGGGGCCGACGTCCTCGTTCACAGCCTCATCCGGCACGGCGTCGAGGTCGTCTTCGCCTACCCCGGCGGCGCCTCCATGCCGATCCACCAGGCGCTCACCCGCGCCGCCGACAGGCTCCGCACCATCCTCCCCCGTCACGAGCAGGGCGGCGGGTTCATGGCCCACGGCTACGCCCGCACCACCGGCAAGGTCGGCGTGTGCATGTCCACCTCCGGCCCCGGGGCGACCAACTTCGTCACCTGCCTGGCCGACGCCAAGATGGACTCCGTGCCGGTGGTCGCCATCACCGGCCAGGTCAGCACCCCGGTGATCGGCACCGACGCCTTCCAGGAGACGCCGATCATCGAGGTCTGCCGGGCCATCACCAAGCACCACTACCTGGTCACCCGCACCGAGGACCTGCCGCGGGTCATCACCGAGGCGTTCCACATCGCGACGACCGGGAGGCCGGGGCCGGTCATCATCGACGTGCCCAAGGACATCCAGAACAGGCACATCATCCCGGACTGGGACGCGCCGATGAACCTGCCCGGCTACCGGCCGTTCCGCCGGGCGCCGCGGAAGGAACTCCAGCCGATCATCGACGCCATCCGGGCGTCGAAGAAGCCGTTCGTCTACGCCGGCGGCGGGGTGGTCCACAGCGGCGCCAGCGCGTACCTGCGCGAGTTCGCCGAGCGCGCCGGCATCCCGGTCGGGCTGACCCTGCACGGGCTGGGCTGCTTCCCGGCCGACCACTACCTGTGCCTGCACATGCTCGGTATGCACGGCACCGTGTACTCGAACTACGCCATCAACGACGCGGACCTGCTGCTGGCGTTCGGGGTGCGGTTCGACGACCGGGTGACCGGCAAGCTGGCCGAGTTCGCCAAGCATGGCAAGATCGTGCACATCGACATCGACAACTCGGAGATTCACAAGAACAAGGTGGCGCAAATCCCGGTCCACGGCGACCTGCGGGCGGCCCTGGAAGACCTGTGCGTCATGCTCCGCGAGGACGAGAACGCCGACCTGGTGGCTGGCGGCCGCTACCCCGACTGGCTGCGGCAGATCGACCAGTGGCGCGAGGCCGAGCCGCTGAAGTTCCAGGACCGCGACGACGCCATCCTGCCTCAGGCGGCGATCAAGCGGCTCTGGGAAATCCTCCGCGACCGCGGGCAACTGGACGACACCATCGTCAGCACCGGGGTCGGCCAGCACCAGATGTGGGCGGCGCAGTACTTCCGGTTCAACCGCCCGCGGCACTGGGTCACCAGCGGCGGCCTCGGCACGATGGGCTTCGGGCTGCCGGCCGCAATGGGGGCGAAGGTCGCCCACCCGGACAAGCTGTGCATCGACATCGACGGCGACGGCAGCTTCCTGATGAACATCCAGGAGTTGGCCTGCTGCCACGCCGAGAAGATCGCCTCGAAGGTAATGCTCTTGAACAACCAGCACCTGGGGATGGTGGTGCAGTGGGAGGACCGGTTCTTCGGGTCCAACCGCGGCCACACGTACCTGGGGGCTGGGCAAGACCAGGACTGGTTCCCGAACTTCGTGAAGGTCGCCGAGGGGTTCGGCGTCAAGGGCCGGGTGGTCGTGGACAAGCGCGACCTGGATGCGGCCCTGATCGAGATGATCGAGCACGACGGCCCGTTCGTGCTGGACGTCCACGTCCCGCACCAGGAGCACGTCCTGCCGATGATCCCCGCCGGGATGACGGTCAAGGACATCATCAAGGCGTGACCCCCGGCCGGGGCAGGAGCCGCGGGGTCGATCGCGTGCGAGCGGAAACGCCGGCCGACCGTCACTTGGGCGTGAAACCGGCCAGGTCGTAGATGCCCAGCTGCTTCTCGATGCCGGCGACCTGCTCGACCGCCTTGGCGAACCCGTCCTCGCCGAACAGGCGGTGCTCCTCCTCCTCGAACCGCTCGCCGAGTTCCTTGACCTCCTTGGCCGGCACGATCGTGTACAGGGCGGGGAAGAGCACCGTGTCCTCACGCGCCTCGTGGGGGCGGTACATGCGGACGAACGCCTCGCAGGCGCGGACCACCTCCTGACGGGCGTCGGCCCGCCCGAACCGGTCGGCGACGGCGGCGTGCAGGATCACGTCCGTGAGCTTCCGCCCCGCCTCGTGCTGCTGGCGCAGCACCGTGACCAGGTCCGTCAGCCGCTTGTGCTTCTCGAACGGCGGGAAGATGAACTTCTCCTCCAGCTTCTCGTGGTAGTCTTCCACGAACGTCCGCACGAGCGTCGCCGGCTTGTGGAAGACGTCGGGGGGCACGTCCTCCTTCCGCCGCAAGCGGCGGACCCCCTCCTCGAAGACGAGCAGGATGCGGTTGAGAACGCCGTGCTCCCGCATGAGGTCTTCGGGGGCGGAGATCTCCTCGTCCGCCTCCTTCTTGTCGTCCGGCGCCTTTCCCTCCGCTCGCGGCGCCACGGCCAGCGAGCCGACGGCGGCGACCCCGACGGCCGTCGCGGCGTGCAGGAACCCTCTGCGGTCGTTGTCCATGATGGGTGCCTCCTTGGTGCGAGGGCGAACGCCTTGCCGGGACGCCGCAAGACCTGGCGGCCATCGCCGAGCCTACCGACCCACCGGCGCGTTCGGACCCCGCCCGGGCACCCGCAATGATAGGCACCAGTACCGCCGGAGAGAAAGCCGCCGCTCGTTCCGCTACCCGACGATCACGCCGCCGAAGTGGCCATGCCCAGCCGACTGGTTAGGCTTGCCTTTGATCTTGGATACAGGCCCGTAATCGACACTAGGAAGCAGGCGAACACCGTAACCCGGATCAAGGGATCAGGGTGGGGGCAAGTCCCATCTCGGCCAGGTAAGGGCTGGGTTGTGCCCGACGGTCCAGGATCGTCCGGTTGACCAGCATGACGAGCCGCTTCCGCGCCCGCGTCATGGCAACGTAGAACACTCGCCGCTCCTGTTCCCGCTGGGGGGTCGGACTCGGCTAACTTACTGGGCCAGATGTCGTCATTCACGTCGAGCAGGAAGACGGCATCGAACACCTTGCCCTTTGCCCGGAGGGCTGTCATGAGGTGGAGCGGTTGCTTCCAAATGCCGGAGGAGCTGTTCCCCTCCTCCTCAGAGGCTGTCTTGCTCTGTTGAAACCTTCTATCCATGAGCGGCGAGGAGCATGAGGTTGTGGGTCAGGACTCGGAGGTAGCCCTCCCGCGCCCGCGAAGCATCCGACCGGCCCCCGAGCGAACTCCCCAACCGCCGCTTGTGGCGGCTGAACGCGGATTCGGCTTGCCACCGCTGGCCGTACACCCGCTTGTGCCGGCTCCCCTTGGGCTTCTGGCGGAACCGCTTGACCATCTGCCGCCGGTACTCGGTCTTGGGCCACTTCCGGCCCCGACCGCGGCGGTTGAGCGGGATGACCGTGGACCGCACCCCGAGGTCCTCCCGGCAGAACCGGTGGTGCTCCTCGGCGTCGAACGCGGCGTCGGCCAGCACCCGGTCCCAGGTGACGGCCAACGACGCCACGGTCATCACCAGCGGCAGTTGCGGGGAATCGTTCGACGGGCCGGTGGTGACTTCGGCCCCGGCCAGGAAGTGGCTGGCGGTATCGACCGCCACGATCAACTTGGTCCACAGTCGGGAGGAGTGTTTCCGCCCGGCCCGCTGGAAGAAGTACCGGGACGTGTGCCGGCTCTCCAGGCCGGTGCCGTCCACGGCGGCGGTCGGCTTCTGGCCGATCAGGCCGCGGTCGGCTGCGGACGTGGTGGCACCCAGGAGCAGGCCCAAGACCGCCCCTTTTTAGCAGCCGGCCGGCCGCGTAACACAGCGTCGAGTAGTGGGGCACCTTGTCCAGCCCGAGGTCGTTGCGTAACTCGGCGAAGTCGGTGAGGAACTTAGCGACGCCGCGGTAGTCGGTCTTGAGGAAGGTCTTGAGGGCCAGAATGGCGAATAGTTGGTGTTGGGTGTAGTCCTTGCGGCTACGGACCGCGGAATACGCCGGCAGGGCCGCTCGGCTCGGGCCAGCCGTAACGCCTCGCGGGCGACGGCCCGCGGGGACTTGGTCATCGGAGTGTGGGTCTTCATACCACATAGGAGGCCACGACCCACCCGATGAATTCAACAGAGCAAAGAGAAGACAGAAGAGAGTTCGGAAGACCAGTTCTCGGGTTTTCTATTCTTGAACTTGGTTCTCTGTCTTCTTTGTGACCTTTGTGCCTTTGTGGTGAACGTCTTCGATTCGCGTTGCGGGGGCGGTCGGCCGGGCGTAGCATCGGCGCCAGGACGTCCGCCCCTCAGCCGCGAACCCTGACCCATGCGCACCCTCGCCCCGGCGGTCGCCCTCCCGGCGGCCATCCTCGCCGCGTTGGCCGGCTCGTTCGACCTCCCCGCGCCCGGCCCCGCCCCGCCGCGTCTCGCCCCGGCCCGGCCGGCGCCGGCGCCCGGGTCCTATCGCGGCCCCTGGTTCGGCGAGCAGATCCGCGAGCGGTGGATCGAACCCGGGGTGCGGGTGCGGGTCAACCTGCCCGCGGCGTTCGACCCCGGCCGGCCGACGTGGCTGGTCGTCTACGCCACCCCGAACGGCAGCACCATCGAGCAGACGCTCGGCTGCCGACCCGCCGGCGACACCGACTGGCGCTTCGACATCCAGCACGTCGCGGCGCAGGTGCGGCGGCTGCGCGAGGTCACGCTCGGGGTGAACGTGGCCCTGGCGGTCGTCGAGGCCGAGGGGCTGAGCTGGCCGGCGTGGCGGCGAAGGCACCCCGACGGCGCCGCGGTCGTCCGTCGGGTGGTCGAGACGGTCCGCGGCTGGCTGCCGGGGCCGCCGGCCCGGGTGGCGCTCACGGGTCATAGCGGCGGCGGCAGCTTCCTGTTCGGCTTCCTCGACGCGGCCGATGCCGTTCCCGACTGGGTGGACACCGTCGCCTTCCTCGACGCCAACTACTCGTACCGCGACGCCGACCGGCACGGCGACAAGCTGATCGCGTGGCTGCGCGGCGGCGCAGGCCGACGGTTCGTCGTGATCGCCTACGACGACCGCCGCGTCATGCTCGACGGCAAGCCGGTGGTCGGCCCGACCGGCGGCACCTTCCGGGCCACAAGGCGGATGCTCGCCCGGTTCGCCGCGGACCTGCCGCTGGCCGAGACGCGCCGCGGCGACATCGTCACGCGCACGGGGTTGGGCGGCCGGGTGCGGTTCCACGTCCACACGAACCCCGGCAACCGCATCCTGCACACCGCCCTGGTCGGGGAGATGAACGGGCTGCTGGAGGCGCTGACGCCGGGCTGGGACAACTTCGGCGGTCCGCGCGATTACAGCGCGTGGGTCCAGCCGGCGGCCGGCATCCCACCGCGGCCCGCCGACGCCCCGGGTGGCGCCGCGTTCGTGTACCGGCTCGCCGGGCTGAGTCCGGCGCAGCGCGACGACGCGATCGCCCGCGAACTCCTCCGCGGCAACATCCCGGACTTCCTGCGGGCGTTCCACCCGGTCACGATCCGCTCAGCGGATTCCCGCGTTGCTGTCGTCGAGGTGATGCCCGACTACCTGGCGGTCGGCAGCGATGCCGACTTCGTCCGCGTGCCGCTGACGCCGCGGACCGCCCAGCGGGTCGCGGACGCCTTCGGCTGCAACCTGCCGACGCGGAAGGTGGTCGATGAGGTCTACCGGACGGCGGCGGTCCGACCGCACCCCCGGCCGCTGACCGCGGACCGGGAGTCGGTCGAGAGTTTCCTGCTGCACGACGCCTTCATCCGGTTGTTTGTCGAGGGCCATCCGCCCGGGTCGCTGGTGGCGGGGGTGAAGAAGGACGTGGTCGTGTCGAACCGGCTGGACGAGAAGCCGAACCGGGTGGCCATCTACGGCTGGCACACGCTCGACGGCAAGCCGATCCAGCCCTTGAGCATCGTCCATTGGGACGGCTACGTCGATTACAGCCACGGCGTTCGGCTGATGCGGCGGGAAGTGCGGGTGGACGGCAAGCGACGGGACGTGCGGCACGTCTTGCACGACGCGGCCGTGTGCGGACTGCTTAGCGACGAGGGGCCGGTGCGGCGGTCGAGCTACTGAAGACTGTTCTTGTAGATGGGGATGAGAGCCTGTCGTCGGGGTAGAACGGAGGTTGGACCGACTTCCTTTCCCCCCGGAGCGA
>DASSAT010000155.1:0-2616 GCA_035699305.1 Fimbriiglobus sp.
CCCTGCACCAGCAAGTTGCGCAAGTCCCCACCCCGGCGGCGCGACGGGGCGCGCGGCTACCACCGCAGTTCCAGACCCAACTGCAACCCCTGTGCCCAAAAGTCCGTTTGCCGGAAGAGCGGCTGCGGGCGGTTCACTCCCGAGAACGGGGTGACCGGAGCGTTCGGGATGAAACTCAGGTCCACCACCCGGTCGAGTTGGTCGCCGGGGCGGGCGACGTTCGTCCAGTACAGGAAGTTGTACCCGACATACGCCCGCAGGGTCGGCGTGAGCAGGTAGCCGACGTTGAACGTGACCTCCGGGACGACGCTGAATTCGTCGTTGCTGAAGCTCCCCAGGTTCGGCCCGACCGCCAGCAGCCCGCCGGTGAACGCCGTCGGCGTCGCCTGCCCCGGCCGCTGCACCAGTTGCGACCCGGTGATGTCGAGGTCCTGGGCCGTCACGCCGAGGGCGACCGAGACGCGCGCGTCGGCGTCGATCCGACCCCACCGGCGGCCGACCGCGTAGCCGACCTGCCCGCCGTGGAACCGGTTGTGGGTGCGGAACTCGTCCTGCACGAAGATGTGCGTGCCGGCCGGTTGCGGGGCGTCGTTCGGACCGGAGACGAGTGACTCGCTGATCCGCAGCCCCTCGCGCAGGTTCAGGTGCCGGTAGCCGACGAACCACTCCGACCGGGCGACGCAGGTGCGGTGGATGCAGCTGCGGAAATTCAGGTCCGCCCCCCACAGCCGACTGTCCTGCTCGACCAGGAGCCGGCCCTGGGTGCCGCCGCCGGCCACCACCTCGCCGAACTCGCCGATCACCTGCCCGGTCCGCGGATCGACGTTGGGGGCGAAGAACGGCCGGGTGATGACCGGGAACAGCGGCGAGGCGAGTTCGAACCGGTTCGTCCGCTCGCCCAGGAAGAAGAAGCTGCCGTCGAGGCCGTAGCCATTGTCCAGCCACGTCCCGGCCCGGACCCGGAAGCCGTTGCGGGCGGTGGACCCGAACCCGCCCGGCCCGAACAGCACGTTCGTCCCCGGTTGGCCGAGGAAGCCGAAGTTGGCGTTGGGGTCGTTCGGGTTGGCCGGGTCCGGCGCGGTGGTCGCCAGGATCGGGATGTTGCTACGCCGGACCCACCAGAGCAGGTACTCGGTCTGGACGAAGTAGCGGTCGGTGGCCGGCGCCTCGTCCAGCACGACTGTGTTCGCGTCCTCGCCACCCAGGAGCGACACGCCGAACAGGTCGAGGAAGTGGTAGTCGCGGGACAGAGTCAGGTTCGGCGAGCCGAACGTCTTGTTACGGTACGAGACCGTCCCGCCGGCCACCCCGGCGGGGACCGGTTCGAGGACCGGCGGGCACGCGGCGGGCGGACTGCCCCAGATCGCCGCCGGCGGCGCGGCCAGCGGGTTCGGCCGCGGCTCGGGTAGCCGGGCCGGCGGCGCGTCGGCCTTCGGCGTCACCGGCTGCGGCGCCGGCACCGCCTCCGGCTTCGGGACCGGGGCGACCGGCGCCTGCACTTCGGGGAGCGCGTCCGGCAGCGCCGACGCGCCGCGGGCGACGGGCACCCACTTGGGGCTTTCGGGTCGGGTCGGGAGCCAGGGCGGGGTGTCGGCCTTGGGCACGGCCGGTGGCGGCGCGGGGTCCGCGGGGGCCACCGGCGGCGCGGCCGGGGGCGGATCGCCCGACGGCCGCCACTCCCCGTCGGCTCGGGCTAACCCCGCGACGAACATCACGGCGACGATTGTGGAGACCACCGACCGCCCCATTGCGACACCCCTCCCCCGAACCCGGGGCGTAACGCTGGCGCCTGATTGCGCCCGCGGGTTTCCGGGAGTTAGTTTCGGCAACTCGGCGGCGCGACCCGCAACCTTTCTCGGACCGGCAACTCCGGTCGAACTCCGGTGATCCGCGAAGCTTGCCCAGCCCGCCTACCCTTCGCCAGCCGGGGAAACGGGAGCCTCACCGACCCACCCTTGACACGCCCGTTGCCATCTGCGATGTGCCGCCGCCTCTTACCGGGTCGCCGGCCCTCGCCCAGATGGTTGCCGGCGTCGAACGAGTCGGAGTGACGGTCATGGTGAGACGAATCCGGTTCCTTGTCCCCTGGTCGATGCGGTGGGCCGCGGCGGTGACGGTGGGACTGGTCACGGCGAACGGCGCAGGCGCCTTCTTCTTCAAGGGCTGGCCGGGCGACGGGCTGCCGCGGGAGCGGACGCTGTTGCCGCCGGGCACCCAGACCAACCAGCCGCCGGGCGAAACGGAGTGGCCCCCGTACCGGCCACCGCCGCCGGACACCGATACGCCAACGGGGCCGGGCGGAAAGAACCCGCCGGGTGTGCCGGAGCCGGCGACAGCGGTGCTGGCCGCCCTCGGCATCGGGGTCGCGGCGCTGGCTCGCCGACGGAAGCAGCGGAGAAGGTAACGGGACGAAGCCGAGAAATGGAATGGGCCGTGGGTGATGCCCCACGGCCCGAAGCGTTTAGCCCTGGGACCGCGGCCGTCCCGGCCGCTCTTGCTACGCGGGTCGGGAGCCTCCGGCGACACCCCAGCATCCCGACCGGTAGAGCAAGAGCGGCCGGGACGGCCGCGGTCCCAGGGGTTACGCCGCCAGACGGAGTTGCTGCCGGACGTAGG
>DASSAT010000156.1:0-5783 GCA_035699305.1 Fimbriiglobus sp.
AGATGGATTCTGGAATCCTGCCTTTCATCCTGATTTCTGATCCGCGTTGATCCGCGCTGAAATCCGCGTCATCCGCGTGCCATCGCTTCCGGTCTCCCCGCCGGTTCGACACTTCTTGTAAGATGCCCGTACAACGCATCCAGACGAGGGCGGTATGGGCGAGAAGTACATCTACAACATCGAGCACCTGACCAAGACCTACGGCAAGAAGGAAGTCCTCAAGGACATCACGCTGTACTTCTACCCGGGCGCCAAGATCGGGGTGCTCGGCTCCAACGGGGCCGGCAAGTCCACGCTGCTGCGGGTCATGGCCGGGCAGGACCAGGAGTTCATGGGCGAGGCGTGGCCGGACGACCGAGCGAGCGTCGGCTACGTCCCCCAGGAGCCGCGGCTGACGCCGGACAAGACGGTCATGGAGAACATCGAGGAGGCGGTCGCCCCGGTCCGCGCGCTGCTACGACGCCAGGAGGAAATCGGCGAGGAGTTTGCCAAGGAGGACGCCGACTTCGACAAGCTCTCCGCCGAGATGGACCGAGTGCAGGCCGCCATCGACGCGGCCGACGCCTACAACCTCGACCGGCAGCTCGAAATCGCCATGGACGCGATGCGGCTGCCGCCGCCGGACGCCCCGGTCGAGCAGCTCTCCGGCGGCGAACGGCGCCGGGTCGCCCTCTGCAAGACCCTGCTGCAACGGCCGGACATTCTCCTTCTCGACGAGCCGACCAACCACCTCGACGCGGAGTCCGTCGAGTGGCTGGAGAAACACCTCCAGCAGTACCCCGGGGCGGTGGTGGCCGTCACCCACGACCGGTACTTCCTCGACAACGTCGCGCAATGGATTCTGGAACTGGCCCGCGGCCGCGGTTACCCGTGGAAGGGGAACTATTCGAGCTGGCTGGAGCAGAAGAAGAAGCGGCTGGAGCTGGAGGAGAAGCAGGAGACGTCCCGGCAGAAGCAACTCGAACGCGAGCTGGAGTGGGCGCGGATGGCCCCGCGGGCGCGGATCGCCAAGAGCAAAGCGCGCCTCGCGGCGATCGACAAGCTCCAGGCCCAAGAAGTCGAGGACCGCGACGAAGAACTCTCCATCCAGATCCCCGCCGGCCCGCCGCTGGGCGACCTGGTGGTCCGCGCCGAGGACTTGAAAAAGGGTTACGACGACAATCTGTTGTTCGAGAACATGACGTTCGACCTGCCCAAGGGCGGGATCATCGGCGTGATCGGGCCGAACGGGGCCGGCAAGACGACGCTCTTCCGCATGATCGTCGGCCAGGAGACGCCGGACGCCGGCAAGCTCACCGTGGGGCCGACGGTGAAGGCCGCCCACGTCGATCAGAACCGCGACGCCCTGCGGGCGGACGCGACCGTCTTCGAGGAGATCACCGGCGGCACCGACCACATTATGCTCGGCAACCGCAAGGTGGCGAGCCGGGGGTACGTGGCGCGGTTCAACTTCAAGGGGCCGGACCAGCAGAAGAAGGTCGGCGACTGCTCCGGCGGCGAACGCAACCGCATCCACCTGGCGAAGCTGTTGCGCAGCGGCGGCAACCTGCTCTTGCTCGACGAGCCGACGAACGATCTGGACGTGGACACTCTGCGGGCGCTGGAGGAGGCACTGTTGAACTTCGCCGGCTGCGCGGTGGTGATTAGCCACGACCGCTGGTTCCTGGACCGGCTGGCGACGCACATCCTGGCGTTCGAGGGGGACAGCCAGGTGGTCTGGTGCGAAGGGAACTTCCAGGTGTATGAAGAGCAACGCCGGGCACGGCTCGGGGCCGAGGCCGACCAGCCGCACCGGATCAAGTACAAGAAGCTGCATCAATAGGGGGCGGTCATGGGCGAGAACGTGACACACTTCCGCGGGGTGGTTCGTAACGGAGTAATCGTCCCTGATGCGGGTGTTACTATCCCGGAAGGGACGGAGGTCGAGTTCGTTATCAGGCCGCTGGAATTCACCCCTGAGGAGCGGGCCGAGTTCGCCGGCTGGGAGAAACTCGGCGACGAAGCGTGGGACATGATCGACCAGTGGGAGAAAGAGGACGGCCATGCAGCCGGGTGAAGTCTGGCAGATCGACTACCCGCAGACCGACGGCCGGGAGCAGGCCGGGAAGAGGCCCGCGCTGGTCTTGCAGCACGATGGGTACGCACGGAACAGTCCTCTCGTCCTGACCATCCCCTTTACCACCACCACCGGCACCACCCGGTTCCCGGCCGTGATTCCAGTTCCGACGACCGCGGGCAATGGGCTAACCGCGGACTCGTTCCTGCTAGTCTTCCAGATCCGCGCAACCGACCGTACCCGTGTGCGCTCTCTGCTCGGGGTCGTTGAACCGGCGATCCTCGCGCAAGTCTACGAAGCCCTCGATCGATTGACCGGACGGACTCGAACCCCCGGAAGCTCATGATCGAGTTGGTCGAGGCCACCAAGACCTACGAGCAGGGTCGCCGCGTGGTCAACGCCGTCCGCGGCGTGTCGCTGTGCGTCGCGGCGGGGGAGTTCGTCGCCATCATGGGGCCGTCCGGGTCCGGCAAGTCCACCTTGATGCACCTCATGGGGGCGCTGGATACTCCCACCGCCGGGCGAGCCGTCTTCCAGGGGCAAGACCTGCAAGCGCTCTCCGACACCCAGCGGTCGCTGCTGCGACGGTACCGGATCGGGTTCGTGTTTCAGGCGTTCAACCTGTTGCCGACCCTGACCGCCGCGGAGAACGTCGCGCTGCCGCTGTTGCTCGGCGGGACCAACCGCCGCGAGGCGATTCACCGGGCCGACGGCTGCCTGGAGCGGGTCGGACTGGCCCACCGGGCCGAGCACTTCCCGGAGGAACTCTCCGGCGGCGAGATGCAGCGAGTGGCCGTCGCGCGGGCGCTGGTCGCCGACCCGGACGCGGTGCTGTGCGACGAGCCGACCGGCAACCTCGACAGCGCCAGCAGCGGCGAAATCCTGTCGCTGTTGGCGTCGCTGCCTGAACCGGGCCGGCGGGCTGTCGTCATGGTCACGCACGACCTGGCCGCCGCACGATATGGCACCCGGGTGGTCTGCATCCGCGACGGCCTGATCGAGTCGGACGAGCCGGTCATCGCGGACTGACGACCTGGGACCGCGGCCGTCTCGGCCGCTCTTGCTGGACCGTTCGACAACCTACCGGGGTTCCCCAACGCGTTTCCCCTCGCGGAGCAAGAGCGGCCGGGACGGCCGCGGTCCCAGGGGAACAGGAGCGCATGATGCCCCCGCTGTACCGTCTGCTCGGCCTGCGCTACCTACTGCACCGGTGGGACCGGGCGGGGTTGATCGTTGCCAGCATCGCGCTGGGGGTCGCCACCCTCGTCTCGTCGCGCATCCTCAACCAGTGCCTCGGGTTGGCCGCCACCCAGACCACCACCCCGCTCGGCGTCGGCGACCTGTACGTCTCCAACGGCGATCTGGGAGTGCAGCGGTCGATCGCCGACGACATCCGCGCGGCCGACATCCCGGGCGTGAAGTCGATCCAGCCGTTGGTGGTGGACCGGGTGTCGCTGCCGGGGCTGGACGGCCGGGCGGCGGTGCTGGTCGGCGGCGACCTGACCGCCCAGCTTTCCTTGCCCAGGGGAGATAACCCCCTCGGGGTGCACTTCACCGAAACCCTGGAGCGGAACTGGGCGACCGCCACCCTCATGCTGTCCCGGCGGCTGGTGGTGCTGTCGAAGCCGGTGTACGACGAGTGGGCCGCCCGTCGGGCCGGCCCGCACGACCCGTTTGCCGTGCGCTACGGCTCGCGGCAGGTGGACTGCCTGCCGGTCGGGTTCATCGAGTACGCCGACGACTCGCCGATGGCGGCGCTGGGCCGCAACGTCGTCGGCATGGAGGTCAGGCAGGCGGCCCGGTTCATCCGCCCCGGCCCGCCGCCGGAGGCCGCCGGGCTAGTCGGGGCGTCGGCGACGGAGCCGGTCTGGGACGCCATATCACCGCCGCGGGTCTACCGCATCGACGTGATCCTCGAACCGGGGGCCGACGTGACCGCGGCGCAGTCGGCGATCGCCGGAATCGTCGGCGGTCGGGCCGACGTCCGCACGCCGGAGGCGCAGGCGCAGTCCACGCAGGAGATCATCGGCGGGTTGCAGATCGCGTTCACCCTCTGCTCGGCCGGGGCGATGGTGGTCGGGCTGTTCCTGGTGTACAACGCGCTGGCCGTCACCGTCGCCGAGCGGCGGCACGACATCGGCATCCTGCGCTCCCTGGGCGCGACCCGGCCGCAGGTGGTGCTGCTGTTCGGGTCGATGGCGGTGATGCTGGGGCTGGTCGGGGCGGCGGCCGGGGTGCCGCTCGGCGTCGGCCTGGCCCGGGCAATCCTGACCACGTTCAGCGAAGAACTCGGCGCGTTGTTGATGAACCCGCACATCGACCCGGCGCTGCCGACTCTGAAGACCGTGTTCCTGGCGACCCTCGCCGGGGTAGCGACGGCGGCGCTGGCGGCGTTGATCCCCGCGCTCCAGGCGGCCGGCCAGGACCCGGCCGACGCGGTGCGCCGGGTGCCCGGGGTAGCCGGCGGGGCATGGCAGTTGGCGCACCGGGCGACCTGCGCGACGCTCGTCGCCGGCGGGGTGGCGATGATCCTCTCCCGGCACGAACTTCCGCCGCGGGTCGGGGCGTTCGGTGGGATGATGGCGGCCCTCGTCGGGCTGTTGCTGGCGGCGCCGATCCTGGTCGGCGTCCTGGTCCGGCTCGCGCACCCGCTGCTGCGCCGGGTGCTGCCGATCGAAGCCCGGCTCGCGGCCGACAACCTGATCCGCTCGCCGGGCCGCACGGGCGTGGTCATCGGGGCGCTGGGGGCCGGGGTGGCGCTGATGGTCCAGACCGCCGGGGTCGGCCGGAGTAACGAGGGGCCGGTGGTCGCGTGGCTCGACGAGGTGATCCAGGCGGACCAGTATGTGTTCATCGGCAACCTGGCCGAGGCGACCGGGTCGAAGGCGCCGATGGAGGCGAAGTACCTTGGTAAGCTGGCCCGACTGCCCGGGGTGGAGGGGGTCAGCGGCATCCGGTACGGCTACCCGGAGTACAACGGGACGCGGGTGTTCCTGACCGCGGTGGACGTCGCCGCGTACGCCGATCACACCAGCCGACGGCGAACGACCCACCCGGAATGGCTGGACCAACTGCGCGAACTCCAGGGCCGGCACGCGGTCCTGGTGTCGGACAACTTCGCCCTCAAGCACGACGTCCGGCCCGGCGGCACGGTGGTGTTGCCGGGACCGCGCGGCCCGGTATCGCTGCCGGTGCTCGGCACGGTCCGCGACTACGCCTGGAGCCGGGGGACGGTGTACATGGACCGCGAGGTGTACGCCGACCTGTTCCAGGACCACTACGTGGACGTGGCCCACGTCTACCTGACCGGCGACGGGACCGGGTCCGATGCGGTGGCCCGGTTCGCGGCCGACGAGGGACTGACGGTGCAGGACCGCAAGACCGTCCGGCGGACGCTGTTCGAGTTCATCGACCGAGTGTACACCCTGGCGTTCCTCCAGCAAATTGTCGTCGCGGTGGTCGCCTCCCTGGGCGTGGTGACGGCGCTCTTGATCTCGGTGTTGCAGCGCAAGCGCGAGCTGGGGCTGCTGCTGGCGGTGGGCGCGACGCCGGGGCAGGTGGTGCGGTCGGTGCTGTGGGAGGCGGCCCTGATGGGCGGCTTCGGGACGCTGCTCGGCGTGCTGATCGGGCTGCCGATGGAGTGGTACGTGCTGCGGGTGGTGCTGGTGGAGGAGTCGGGGTTCGTGTTTGACCTCGTCGTGCCGTGGCGGCAGGGCTTCGGGATCGC
>DASSAT010000157.1:0-5933 GCA_035699305.1 Fimbriiglobus sp.
GCGCTGGTGCTGGAGGAGCTGAAGAAGAACCCGCCGACTGAGATGCATCGCCCGGCGTTCCCGAACTACTACAAGCCCGGGGTGAAAGAGCCGGGCGAGGGGAAGTGAGGACGCTCTACCGCAGCCCGGAGCGCAAGCGACGGGTGAGCCTACGCCCGTCGCTTGCGCTCCGGGCTGCGGTAGACAGACCTTGAGGAGGTCCGATCCGTGAGTTCACGAACAATCCGGTGGGCCGTCGGCGTCGCCGCGGCCGCCGCGCTCGCGGCTGCCCCGCCAGTGGCCCCCGCCCAGGCGAAGAAGGTCGCGGCCAAGCCGGCGCCGGACGTGCGGGACGCGAGGTACGGCCCGTACGAGCGAAACGTACTCGACCTGTGGAAGGCGAAATCGGAGAAGCCGACCCCGCTGGTGGTCTTCATCCACGGCGGCGGGTTCCGGGCCGGCGACAAGTCGAACCTCGCTCCGGGCCTGCTGCGGCAGTGCCTGGGCGCCGGGATCTCAGTGGCGGCGATCAACTACCGACTGTCGCACCAGGCGTCGTTCCCGGCCCCGATGCACGACGGCGGCCGGGCCGTCCAGTTCCTGCGGTCGAAGGCGAAGGAGTGGAACCTCGACCCGAACCGGGTCGCGGCGACCGGCGGGTCCGCTGGGGCGGGCATCTCGCTCTGGCTGGCGTTCCACGACGACCTGGCCGACCCGAAGGGCGACCCGATCGCCCGGCAGTCCACCCGGCTAACGTGCGCCGCGGTCCAGGGCGCTCAATCGTCCTACGACCCGCGGTGGATCAAAAAGACCATCGGCGGCCGGGCCCACGAGCATCCCGCCCTGATGCCGTTCTACGGCCTCAAGGCCGACGAACTGGACTCGCCGAAGGCGCACAAGCTGTATGAGGCGGCGTCCCCGATCAACTACCTGACCCGAGACGACCCGCCGGTCTTCCTCTACTACTCCGAGCCGAAGGGGCCGCTACCAGCGGACGCCAAGCCGGGGCAGGGCATCCACCATCCGAATTTCGGCATTGCACTCAAGGAGAAAATGGACCCGCTCGGCATCGAGTGCGTGCTCCGGCACCGGGGCGACTACAAGGGGAAGCCCGACGCCCTGCACCGGGAGATGGTCGCGTTCTTGGTCAAGCACCTCGAAGAGAGGAAGTAGTTGAGTTGAGCCGACCGGGCCGCCACGGAGGGCTACGATGCCCCGGTCGCCCCGGTGGGCTGGACGACCGGGAACACGATCAGCATCGGGTGCAGCGGATGGGGCCGGACGTGCGCGCGGCTACGCACGAGAGTTCCCCCCGCGGCCGTTTGCCGGCCGCCGATGATCAGCAACTCCGGCACCACTCATCGACCTCGCGCTCGGCCCGGTCCTTGGCGTACCCGTACCGCTCCTGCACCTTGCCAACGAGTTGGTCCCGCTCGCCCTTGACCTGCTCCACCTCGTCGTCGGTGAGCTGGCCCCACTTCTCCCGCACCTTCCCCTTGAGCTGATTCCAGTTCCCTTTGACCTGGTCCCAGTTGATCATGGCAGTCCCTCTTCGGGGCGACGTGGAGATTGGCCGGTGAGCATGTTCACGTGGCCGGGCCGATGACATGCGAATCCCGCGCCGTCCGGGGCCGTGGTGCAGGCTGACTACCTGAACCCCCCCGACCTTGTCGGATTCGGCGTGCGTTCCCGGGGCGGATCGGCTATCATCACATCATCCTGCCGGGTGCCTTCTCAACCAGCTGACCTGCCCGATCATGACCCGCTCGCTCAGGACCGTAGCCGTCTGTGGTGCGTTCGCGCTCGCCCCGCTCACCGGGTTCGCGGCCGAGCGGCCGGTCACGTTCGAGCGCGATATCCAGCCGATCCTGACCCGGTACGGGTGCAACGCCGGGGCGTGCCACGGCAAGGCCCGCGGGCAGAACGGGTTTGCCCTGTCGCTGCTCGGGTTCGATAGCCGGCACGACTACGCCGCCATCGTCCAGGAGGCCCGCGGCCGCCGCGTCTTCCCCGCCGCCCCGGACGCCAGCCTGCTCCTGCTCAAGCCGTCCGGCCAACTCCCGCACGGCGGCGGCAAGCGGCTGCCGACCGACGACCCGAACTTCGCCAAACTCCGCGAGTGGATCGGCTCCGGCACGCCGCACACCCCGACCGACGCGCCGACGCTCGACCGCATCGCGGTGAATCCACCCGAGCGCTCGTTGGCCCCGAACGCTACTCAACAGCTCGCCGTCACCGCGCACTACTCCGACGGCACGACCGAGGACGTGACGAAACTCGCCGCGTTCCAGTCGAACGAGAGCGGCTACGTCTCGGTGGACGAGTGGGGGCTGGCGAAGGCCGGTCCGCTGCCCGGCGAGGCGGCGGTCATGGCCCGGTACATGCACAAGTTCGCCGTCTGTCACGTCGTCGTGCCGATGCCGGGGACAGTCCCGGCCGAGGTGTACGCGAAGCTGCCGCGGAAGAACTTCATCGACGGCCACGTCTGGGCCAAGCTCCAGAAGCTCGGCGTCACGCCGTCGGGATCGGCCCCGGACGCCACCTTCCACCGGCGGGCGTACCTCGACGTGATCGGCCGGTTGCCGACACCGGCCGAGACGCGGGCGTTCCTCGCCGACGCGGACCCGGCGAAGCGCGAGAGGCTGATCGACAAACTGTTGGAGCGGCCGGAGTACGCCGACTACTGGGCGAACAAGTGGGCCGACTTGATCCGCCCGAACCCGTACCGCGTCGGCATCAAGGCGGTGTTCAACCTCGACGCCTGGCTGCGCGACAGCTTCCGTAAGAACAAACCTTACGACCAGTTCGTCCACGAACTTTTGACCGCGAAGGGGAGCACGTTCCACAACGGCGCTGCGGTGATGTTCCGCGACCGCCGCGAACCGGACGAGATCGCCACCATCACCAGCCAGCTCTTCCTCGGCGTCCGGCTTGAGTGCGCGAAGTGCCACCACCACCCGTTCGAGGTCTGGGGCCAGGACGACTTCTACAGCTTCGCCGCGTTCTTCGCCCGCGTCGGCCACAAGGGGACCGGCCTCTCCCCGCCGATCTCCGGCGGCGAGGAGTTCGTCTACGCCGCCCCGAAGGGACAGGTCACGCACCCCGTCACCGACGAGGTGATGCAGATGAAGCCGCTCCTCGGCAAGCCGGTAGAGGTGCCCGCGGACCGCGACCCGCGGGAAGTGCTGGCCGACTGGGTGACGGCACCGGAGAACCCGTTCTTCGCCAAGGTGATCGTCAACCGGGTGTGGGCGGACCTGATGGGCCGCGGCATCGTCGAGCCGGTGGACGACCTGCGTGCGACCAACCCGCCGTCGAACGGCCCGCTGCTCGACGCCCTGGCCGCCGACTTCCGCAAGAACGGGTGCGACCTGAAGAAGCTGATCCACACCATCTGCACCAGCCACGTCTACGGGCTGTCGTCGCTCCCGAACGACCGCAATGCCGGCGACGGGCGCAACTACTCGCGGCACTACCGCCAGCGGTTGCGGGCCGAGGTGCTGCTGGACGCGCTGTGCGACGTGACCGGTGTGAAGGAGGACTTCGCGGCGATGCCGGCCGGGTCGCGGGCGATGGAACTGTGGACGGTGCGGAGCCAGTCGGTGTTCTTGGACAGCTTCGGCCGGCCAGACCCGAACCAGGACCCACCGTGCGAGCGGACGACCGATACGACGGTGGTGCAGGCGCTGCACCTGATGAACGCCCCCGGCCTCCAGGAGAAGATCACCGCCGACGCCGGCCGTGCCGCGAAGCTGGCGGCGAGCAAGAAGACGAACGCCGAGGTGGTCGAGGAAGTGTATCTGCTCATCTATGGCCGTCCGCCGACCGACGACGAGCGGGCGGCGTGCCTGCGGTGGTTCGACAAGCCCGGCACGAAGCGCCGGCAGGCGGTCGAAGACCTGATGTGGGCGCTCGTGAACACGCCGGAGTTCGTGTTCGAGGATTGACGGTGGTAGACTGGTAGTGGTGACGGAAGTGATTCGGATGGAGGCACAGTCATGCCGACCTGGGCCACCCGACATCTTGAGGTCATCCCCGATCTGGAACTGCCTCGCGCGCACCTGAACGGGGCCGCGCAGGCCGAACCGGCGGCGGACACGCCTGGCTCGGATGAGTGGGCGCGGACTATCGATAAGCTGCTCGCGATCCGCCAACTGGAAGACGACTGGGACGGGCAAGGCTCCCCGGCGCCGTCGGTCGAGGTGGTCGATAGCGCGCTGGTCCTCGCCCTGCTGCTCCGCCGGGAGGGGATTGCTTCCCCATCGTTGGTCGTGCAGGGGGTGGCCGGCGATGTGTGTTTCGACTGGCAGCCCGGCGGCGGGAAGTACATCGAACTCGAAGTCACCGGACCATACACGGCGGACGTGTTCATCCACACCCCCGGGCAGCCTCTGCGGCACCTGACCCTTTCGGGCAGCGGTGCCGCGCAATGAAGGACGAGGGTGATCCGATCACGCCGGACGAATGGCTCGTCCGGCTGATCTGGGGTGAGTTCCTCGCACCCGCCGACGCACTGCCGGTCCGCCCGGTCGCATTCCGGCCCCGGCCAGACGAGACGGACGGGATCTCGATGTTTCGGCTGGCATGCGTAAGCCGCGCGGAGGACGTCCTGGCCGTCATCGCGCCGGAGAAGCAGCCGAGGTATGCGATCACAATCGTTTCGGTGACGGAGTTGGTATCATTGGGATTGACGGTGAAGCCGGCCAGGATCGAGACCGCGCCCGGTCATGTGGTGATCCCCGAACTGAACAGCATCAACGCGAAGGTGGAAAAGAAGCGGTTGGAAGCGATCCAGATTCGGCTGGCCGAGATCGCAAACCAGAACCTGGTGCGCCGACCGCTTGAGTAACGAACCCCTCGGAGTTGAGTGATGCCCCTCCATACCAACTGCGCCGGCGTCAGCCGCCGGGACTGCCTGCAACTCGGGCTGACCACGCTGCTCGGCGGCGGGCTGGCGACCGCCCTCCGCGCCCGGGCCGCTTCCGGCGGCCCCGCCGCGCAGGCGAAGGCGTGCATCCTCATCTGGCAGGACGGCGGGCCGACCCACTACGAGACGTTCGACCCCAAGCCGGACGCCCCCGCCGAGATCCGCGGCGAGTTCAAGCCGATCGCCACGAAGATCACCGGCGTGCAGATCTCCGAACACCTGCCGAAGCTCGCCGGCATCGCCGACAAGCTCGCCGTGGTCCGGTCGATCCACCACAACCAGGGGAACCACGGGGCCGGCAACCATTACATGATGACCGGCGCCCCGCCGCGCATCCCGGTCGGGTGCGGGGCGTTCGTCAGCTTCCACCCGAGCCTCGGGTCGGTCGTCGCCCACGAGAAGGGGGCGCCCGCCGGGCTGCCGGCGTACTTCACCATGCCCAAGATGTCCCGGTCCGGCGGGCCGAACTTCCTCGGCGCCAAGTACGCCCCGTTCGTCGTGGCCGAGGACCCGAACAACATGAACTTCCGGGTCCGCGACGTGTCGCTGCCGCGCGGCCTGACCGGCGAACGGTTCGCCGGCCGGTCCGAGCTGCGCGACGAGGTGGACCGGTTCCAACGCATCCTCGACGAGGCCGCCGGCGACCCGGCCGCGGCGCTCGACGAGAACTACCGCCAGGCCCACGACCTGATGAACTCGAAGGAGGCGCAAGCCGCCTTCGACATCCGCGCTGAGCCGGACAAGGTCCGCGACGCCTTCGGCCGCAACGCCTTCGGCCAGCGGGCACTGCTCGCCCGGCGGCTGGTCGAAGCCGGCGTGCCGTTTATCACACTCTACGATGGCGGCTGGGATCACCACACCGACCTGTTTAAGTCACTCAAGAAGCGGTTGCCGACCTGGGACCAGACCGTCGCCGCGCTCATCGCCGACCTGGACGAGCGCGGCCTGCTGGCGACGACGCTGGTAGTCGCGCTGGGCGAGTTCGGCCGCACGCCGAAGGTCAACACCCGGGGCGGCCGCGACCACT
>DASSAT010000158.1:0-2277 GCA_035699305.1 Fimbriiglobus sp.
AAGTCGCCGGTTCGGTACAACGTGTCGCCGCCGATCTGGGGCTGCTCGTCGCACCTGCTGCTGCACGGCGACAAGCTCATCACCCTGGTTGGCGGCGATGGCGGCGCGGTCCGGGCGTTCGACAAGAAGACCGGCAAGGAACTCTGGAAGGCGCTGACCGACCGCGAGGTGTGCTACGCCCCGACGATGCTCGCCGAGGCCGGCGGCAAGACGCAGCTTATCGCCTGGACCTCCCGGCAGGTCGCCGGGCTGGACCCGGACACCGGCGCGGTGTACTGGCGGCTGGGGTTCCCGAACTTGCCCAAAGGCAAGGAGCCGAACCGGCCCGGCCCGGCGGTGAACATCGCCACCCCGAAGGTGGCCGGGGACATGGTGTACGTCTCCTCGGCCTACGACGGGTGCATGGCGGTCCGGCTGGCGAAGGACAAGCCGACCGCCTCGGTCGCCTGGGGGTCGAAGGTTAGCCCGAAGGGGCCGGACACACTGCCGACGCTGATGACGACGCTACTGGTGCGGGACGGCCACCTGTTCGGGGTCAACAACGACGGCGAGGTCGAGTGCCGCACGGCGGACACCGGCGAACTGGTGTGGAAGGACGACACCCTCTGCGGAGGGGAGAAGAAGCCGCTGTTCGCGTCGGTGTTCTGGGTGGAGAACGGGGACAAGGTGTTCGCCGTCACCGACCTGGGCGACCTGGTCCTCTGCAAGCTCTCGCCGAAGGGCTACGAGGAGTTGGGCCGGGCGCACATCATCGAGCCAGACCTGTCCACCCGCGGCCGCAAGGCGGTCTGGTGCCACCCGGCGTTCGCCGACCGGTGCCTGATTACCCGCAACGGCAAGGAGATCATCTGCGTGTCGCTGGCGAAGGGGTGACGCTCCCTTGGGAACCCGGCCGTCTCGGCCGCTCTTACTCCACCGGTCGGGGCGCTGGGGTGTTGCTGGGGTGCCGTGCCCACGCCAAGCCGTGGGCACGGCACCCGGCTGGTGATGGTCTGCTACGGAGTGCTCAAGAACCGCCAGCCGTTCGACCCGATCTGGTCGTCAAGAATCACCCGTTGGCAACACGCTACCTGGATCGGCGTGCCTTTAGTCGGGAGGCGGCCACACCTGCCGCTCCTCGTGGTCCACGAACGCCGACCAGCCAAGGAACGCCGCGATGCGGCCGGCCAGGGCATCGTACCACTCCGGGTCGCCGGAGGATGAGCAGACCAACTCGACCACGTTGACCCGCGGCAGGAACTCGCCGTCGGTGGCGTAGTTGCCCTCCGGGCTGCACGCGGCCATCATGACCGCCACCCACGGCTGCCCGTCGGCGGCCTGGAAGTCCACCGGGCCGGTCTGCCGCAGCTCGGGCATCGCGGCCAGGAACTCGACCAGCCGGTCCGTCGCCGCGAACGCCGAGTACCGGGCGTCCGAGCGGATGGTCAAGTACCACGACACCGCCGGTCTCGCCTCCTTCGCCGAACGAGAAAGCTCAGCCGCGGCCCGCTTTGGGGCCGTCGGCTGCAGCGCCAAGTTCGGCCTCGGACCCGGCTGGTGGTGGCGTGGGTGCCCGCTACGGGGCACCCACGCACAGCGCTACCGCCGTGGCAATCGCATCCAGCTGTGCCACCGTCACCACCCCTAGTGGGCGGACGAACCGGGCCAGCGCGACCGACTTGGTCTGGAAGGCGTCCGCCCCCGAGTCCTTGGTCAGCCCGTTGGCGGCGTCGGCCGGGACCACGGTGAACCACGGGTAGGATGCGTACTGCGGTTTCCAGTCGGTGATCGGCACGACCAGCCGCAACGGCAGCCGGCCGATCGCGTCCAGGCTCACCACCACGGCCGGCCGGACCTTGCGAATCTCCGACCCGACCGCCGGGTCGAAGTCGATCAGCCACACCTCACCGCGGCTGGGTATCGGAGCTGTGGCCATGCAAGTCCCCCGGGCCGAACGCCTCGAACGCGGTCAGGTCGCCGTCCCGGTGGTAGTCTACCCCGGCCCGCTCGGCCGCGGCCAAGAGAATCGCGTCCCGCTGGGTAGCGGGGAGGTGGCGGAGTTCGGCGGCGGTCCAGTGGCCGGCTGCGGGGGTGAGTTCGGTCGGGGTCATTGGAGGGCCTCCACCGGGTGATAGTGAAGTGTACCGGCGCGGGGCCGACCACGCCACACGACATCCCGTCGCTCGTTGCGGCTGTTGCCACCGCGACCGCCGGTTCGGGGCTTTGGGGCCAAACGACCAAGCCCACCTGCCGCACGCGGCTCGGAGAGCTTGAACCCTCGAAAAGCCTACATGCCCC
>DASSAT010000159.1:0-5598 GCA_035699305.1 Fimbriiglobus sp.
CCGGGACGAGTACGACGACCGCCCGGACTACGAGCGGCCGCACCGCGGCGGCATGATCCTGGCATTCGGGATCATCAGTCTGGTGATATGTCAGATGGGAATCGGGATCGTGTTCGGCATCCTGGCCTGGGTGATGGGCAACTCCGACCTGAAGGGGATGGCCGACGGCGAGGTGGACCCGGAGGGCAAGCAGCTCACCCAGGTCGGGCGGATCCTCGGGATCGTCGGCACCGCCCTGGGCGCGGTCTACATGCTGGTCATCGCCGCGTACTTCGTCGTCGTCTTCGCGGCCATCGCGGTCATGCCGAAGGGGCCGCCGCCGGCCGCACCCGTCCCGGTCCCGGCGCCCGCCCCGGCGCCTCCGCCGCCGATCAAGGGTGCAATGCTGTCACCCATCCTCTTTTAGCCGGCGGACCGCCTCGGTCGCGTCCCAGTATCGCGGGTGGTTCTGGTACGCCGTTACCAGCTCGTAGGACTTGACCGCGGCCGGCCGGTCCCCTTTCGCCTCGTAGGCCCGGCCGAGGTCGTAGAGCGTGTCCGCCCCGCTCCGCTGGTATTCGCGATAGTCGGTGAAGCAGTTGATCGCCAGGTCCGGCCGGTTCAGCTCGTCCAGGTACAGCAGGCCCAGCACCCGGTTGGCGACGAACCAGGCGTCCTCCTCCTCGCCGGAGCCGCGCTTCGCTTCGCGGATGTCTTCGAGCATCCGCAGCGCCTCGTCCCGTTCCCCCTTCCGCAGCCGCAGCCGCGCCTCAGCGAGTTGCGCCGCGTGGCCCTCCGGCTGCACCACCCGCGCCAGCCGGGCCAGGTGCAGCCCGTAGTCGAGTGTGTCGGCGTCCACGTCCTTCTGGTTGGCCACCGCCTGCGCCTTCGTCACGCAGTAGGCCACGTCGAACCACCCCGCCACCTTGTCGCGGACCGCCGCCAGCCGGTCCGGGTCCACCGAGTAGTAGTACGAGTCCTTCTTCGCCAGCAGGTCCGGGTCGGTCTTGGCGTACAACAGGCCGCGCTCGACGATCAGCAGGCCGTTAAGCGCGTCATTGTTCTTCACGTACAACTCGGCCAGGACGCGGAGGGTGTTGGCGTCCTCCTTGCCTGCCTCGACGTACAGCCGCATGTCCTCCACCGCGGACCGGAAGTCGCCCCGGGCCGCGGCGTCGTCGGCGAGCTTCTTGAGGGCGGCGACGTACAGCCCGCGCTGGTCGGCCGGCAGGCTCTTCGGACCGACCAGTTGGCCGGACCGCTTCACCTGCTCCAGGTAGCCGCGGGCCGCCTCGGCGTCGCCGCGCTTCGCCGCCAAGTCGGCGAGGGTGGTGAAGATGACCGGCCCCCGACCCGGCAGCCCGCGGCCGGCGATCCGCAGGTACGCCATGCCGCGCTCGATCTGGGCCGGGTCGTCCACCAGCGCCAGCCCGAGTTGCTCGACGTAGTCGTAGTTGAAGTCGGCTGGCGCCTCGGTCGCCGCCGCGGCGACGAACTCCGGCTCGGTCAGCCCGGCGTAGAGTTCCCGCTTGAGTTCGAGCGCCGCCGGGTCGTCCGGCTGTTTCGCCAGCTGTCGCTCGACAGCCGCGATCGCCTCGACCCGCCGGCCGGGCTTCTCCAGTTCGCGCCCGCCGAGCCGCCGGACCAACTCCGGGTGCAGCCGCAGGGCCAGGTCCCAGGCCAGGAACAGCACCGCCTTGCGAGTCACCGAGTTGTACGGCGTCTCGGGGTCGAGCAGCCGGGCGAGGTGGCTAGCCGCGTCGTCGAACTGTTTGGCGTGGGTCAGCGACACCGCCCGCAGGTAGTCCACCCGCGGCAGCAGGTCCGGCTTTTGCTGTTCCACCAGGTCGAGCATCCGCGCCGCCTCGGCGCGCTCCGATTCGGTCGGCGCGCGCTCCCGGATGACTAGCCCTTGCGCGATGTCCAGGCAGAAGTCGAAGTTCAGCAGCCCGACCGTCTGCTCGTCGAGTTTCGTCACGTCCACCCGGCGGTGCAGTGCCCAGACCCCTTGCGCCGCCAGCGGGCTTCGCGGGTTCAGTTGCAGCGCCCGACCGAAGCTGACCAGGGCCGGCCGGACCTTGCCCAGGTGCAGGTTGCCGTACCCGCGCAAGACGTGCTTGAACACCCGCAGGTGCGGTAGGGCGCGGGTGGCATAGTGGAAGTAGACCAACAGCGGCACGAGGAGGATGAGCTTACCGCCGAACGCCGAGATGCCGGACGGCAGCCCCAGCAGGTACAAGCCGACGCCCAGGGCGGCGCACAACGCCGCGATCTCGACCTCGGACTCGTCCGCCTCGCCGCAGAACGTCAGGACGTAAAAGAACGGCAGCCCGATCAGCAGGAACGCGGCGAACCGCTCCTGGTCGGCCGGCGGCAGGCCGAGGCCGACCTGGATGTAGTGGACCGCGAGGTACACCGCCGCCGCGCCGACGCCGACCCCCAGCCCGAACCGCCACACCCACTGACGGACCTGCGTGAGCTGGTGGAACCCGTACCCGAGGACGGCCCCGCCGATGGCGAAGTACCCGATCCAGTCGCGGACCGGGTACGCCGCCGCGGGGTCGGGCGGCGGCCGCTCGGTTAGCACCCCGACCGCCAGCCCGCCGACCACGCCGATGTAGATGACGAACGAACTGTCCAGCAGCGTCAACAGCAGGAACCCGCCCGGGTTGGCCTGCGGTTTGTAGCCACGCATGAACTGGAGGACCGCGCCGGCGATCAGCCCGAGCACCAGCCCGCCGGCCGTCCACGCGACCACCCGGCCGAACGAGTCCCAGCCCGGCAGCAGCAGCGCCAGGTACGCCCACAACCCGAGGAAGATGCCCTTGAGGATGTACTCGCGCTGGACGCTGGTCATGCCCGGGTGGCTCCGAGAAAAGGGGACCGGCTGGCGATAGACACTTTACGGGAGGGGGGCGGTCCCAGGACGGCCCGGGAAATTGTTGCCCACCCGGGGCGGACGCCGATATAGTCGTGCGACCGGCCGGGGCGAGCGGCGCCCCGGCCGGTCTCTTCAACCTCGCATTCGGGAGCACGGGACACATGGGTCGCAAGCTCGGTCGGGTGGCGGCGACGGTGACGGCGGCGGTCGGCATGACGGTCCTGTCGGCCGGGGTGCTGCCGGCGGACGACAAGGAGAAGACCTACGCGATCGAAGAGATCATGAAGCGGCACACCGGGGCCAAGTCGCTGCTCAAGGGGGTTGCGGTCCAGGTCAAGGAGGCCAAGTGGGAGGAGGCCAAGGGCGGGGCGAAGCTGCTCAAGGCGTTCGGCGAGTCCCTGGGCAAGAACAAGCCGCCCCGGGGCGAGGAGAAGAGCTGGAAGAAGCTGACCGAGCAGTACAAGGAGAGCACCGCGACGATCTACAAGGCGGTGGAGAAGAAGGACGCCAAGACCGCCCTCGACACTCTGGGCAAGATCGGCAAGTCGTGCATGGGTTGTCACAAGCAACACAAGCCGAAGTAACCCCCTCCGGCCCACCCGTCACGGCGGGTGGGCCTTCGGTCTTTCACCATCCCGCCACCTCACCGCCCCGCCACCCAACTCCCCTTCCCTGCCACCGTCCGGTTCGGTATCGTGCCGGGCCGAACCCGGGTGTTGCGACCGCGTCACGGAGGGCACGGGCATGGGGAAGATGCGCGGCTGGGTGAAGGGCTTCATCGGGGCGGTCTTCGGGCTGATGTCCGGGGCCGGCATGATGTACCTGAGCGTCGTCGTGGACACGGTGATCAAGCCGTCCAAGCCGGTCGCCAACTTCGCTGTCGCGGCCGAGGGGCTGACCGTCACCTTCCAAAACCGCTCGTCCGGCGAGTCCGGGTGGTGGGACTTCGGCGACGGCACGCCGCTGGAGCCGTTCGACGCGGCCCAGCCGAGCGTGGCCCACACCTACCCCAAGCCCGGCACCTTCACCGCCAAACTGACCGTCCGCAACTTCCTGATGGACGAGAACACCCGGACCGTGCCGGTGGACCTGTCAGCGGCCGCCCCGCAGGCGCTGCCGATGAGCATCGCCAGCTTCCAGGCCGAGCCGGTCGGCGCCCAGGCGGTCGCCCCGGCCACGTTCCGGGTCCGCGGCGAGGTGCAGAACGCGGAGGCCGTGATCCTCGACCTCGGCGACGACAAGCCGGTCGTCATCACCGAGAGCGGCCCGTTCGAGCGCGTGGTGGTGATCGACAAGCCGGGCCAGTTCCCGATCCAGCTCACCGGTCTGCGCGGCAAGACGGCGGTCCAGAAGGAAACGACGGTGTCCGTCTCACAGCCGACCGCCGGGTCGCTGTCGGTAGTGCTCCGCGTGACCGACACCGGCACCCGGGTCGATCGCAAGGAAGCCACCACGACAATACCGGTGCCGCTCCCGGCCAAGGGCGCCAAGGGGTTCGAGAAAGTCGTCCACGCCGACGCGGGGTACACGGTCGCCGAGTCGAAGCTCGGCAAGGTGTCCAGCCCGGCGATGAAGAATGTCAAAGCAGAGGTGGCGGCCGACCGGCGGTCGGTCAAGCTGACCGGCGAGTGGGCCGGCGACGCCAAGGCGGCCGGCGGGTCGGACGTTCTCGTCCCGCTGACCCTGGTCGAGGAGAAGACCGTCCGGGTCGCGCTGCCGGACCGGTCGCAGTCGGCTTCCCTCACGCCCGGTTCGCCCGTTGAACTCGCGCTGCCTCCTCCGCCCAAGGGGCTGACCGGCCACCAGCGGAAGATGAGGTTGGAGTTCCGGCAGGCGACCGTCACCGGCGCCACGTCCCTGATCCATTCCGTGCCCGACATCAAGCTGCCGTGGACCCAGACGAAGACCTACCCGAACGCCGTCGGGACGTACACCTACAAGGCCGAGCCGGCCGGCGACAAGGTGCGTGTGACGGTCGCGGTGCAGGCGGCGACCCACTGACCGCAAGATGAGGTTCGACCCGAACCCCCGACCTCCGGCCGGGGGTTCAGTGCGCGCGGTCCCGTATAATCGAATCAGACGGACTATCGAGAGGAACATTCATGCCGGCGGAATCACTGCGGCCGGTCGCCGTCCGGCGGGAGGGCGACGGGCTGCGGATCGACTGGAGCGACGGCGTCAGCACGTTCGCCGCCTTCCGCCACCTGCGGGCGAACTGCCCGTGTGCCGGCTGTCAGGAGGAGCGGGCGAGGCCGCCGGACCCGTTCAAGGTGCTGAAGCCGAATGAGGTGGTGGCCGGCCCCCCGGCCCCGACGGCGATGCGGCCGGTCGGGCACTACGCCTACCAGATCACCTGGAACGACGGCCACGACGCCGGCATCTACACCCTGGAACAGCTACGAGCTATGAGCGATGAGCGGTGAGCAAAGCCCGGATCGTTTCCGCTCTTGCTCACCGCTCATAGCTCACCGCTCATCACTCTGGAGTCTCCATGCCCCCCCCCCACCAGCAGCAAAAACTCTCCCTGCCCGGGGTCAAGCACGTCCTGGCGGTCGCCAGCGGCAAGGGCGGGGTCGGCAAGTCCACCGTGGCCGCCAACCTCGCCCTGGCCCTGCACATGCACGGCCAGCGCGTCGGGCTGATGGACGCCGACATCTACGGCCCGTCGGTGCCGATCATGTTCGGCCTGGGGCTGGTGGACCAGACCCGCACCCCGTTCCCGATCGAACGGTACGGGC
>DASSAT010000160.1:0-3188 GCA_035699305.1 Fimbriiglobus sp.
CGGCCGTTCGTACGGGGGAGAGGTAAAAGGATCGGGTCCGGCAGTGTCGCTTGGGGGGACAGGATTCATGACCACCGTTCGGTCGAGGTGCCCGCGTTCCGGGCAGGAATTGGCGGGCCGTTCGCTACACAGAATCGCTACGCGGGGCGTGTCGGCCCTCGCCCTGCTGATCGTGTTCGCGCCTTATTCATCAGCACAAGCGCCACCCGCTGCAAGCCGGCCGAACGTCGTGCTGATCCTCGCCGACGACGTGGGGTACTCGGACTTCGGCTGCTACGGAAGCGAGATCGCCACCCCCAACATCGACCGCCTCGCCGCGGGCGGGCTGCGGTTCACCCGGTTCACCAACTGCGCCCGCTGCTGCCCGTCCCGGGCCAGCCTGCTCACCGGCCTCTACCCGCACCAGGCCGGCGTCGGGCTGATGACCGGCGACCAGAAACAGCCCGGCTACCGCGGCACTCTCCAGCCGAACACCGTCACGATCGCCGAGGTGCTCCGGTCGGCCGGGTATCGCACCCTCATGTGCGGCAAGTGGCACCTGGCGAGCGGGCCGAAGCGGTCGCCGACCCCGGTGGACCGCGGGTTCGACGACTACTTCGGACTGGTCCAGGGGTTCCACGACTTCTGGGACGCCAAGGCGTACGTTCGCCTCCCCGCCGGCCGGCCGGCTCGCACCTACCCGCCGGGCAGGTTCTACGCCACCGACGCCTTCGCCGACCACGCCCTCGACTTCCTGGCCGACGCCCGCAAGACGCCGAACAGGCCGTTCTTCCTGTACCTCGCGTTCACCGCCGCCCACTTCCCGCTGCACGCCCCAGCAGAGGACATCGCCAAGTACAAGGAGCGGTACGCGAAGGGGTGGGACGTGCTGCGCGTCGAACGATTGACGCGGATGAAGAAGCTCGGGCTGATCGGCCCGGACGTGCAACTCCCGCCGCGGTCGGACTACGAAACGCTAGGCTACAAGGACCGCGGCCCCAACCCGGCGTGGGCCTCGCTGCCGGCCGACCGGCGGGCCGACCTCGCCCGGCGGATGGCGATCTACGCCGCCATGATCGACCGCATGGACCGCAACATCGGCCGTGTCATCGACGACCTGCGGAAGAACGGCCAGCTCGACAACACGCTGGTGCTGGTCCTGTCGGACAACGGGGCGTGCGCCGAGTGGGACCCGTTCGGGTTCGACGGGTCCAGTGGCCCGAACAACGTGCTGCACCGCGGGGCGGACCTGGGCAAGATGGGCGGCCCCGGGACGTACCACAGCTACGGGTCCGGGTGGGCGAACGCCTGCAACACCCCGTTCCGGCTATACAAGCACTACTGCCACGAGGGCGGCATCAGCGCGCCGCTCATCGCCCACTGGCCCAAGGGGATCGCGGCCAAGGGCGAACTCCGCGATCAAGTCGGGCACGTCATCGACGTTATGGCCACGTGCCTGGACGTGTCCGGGGCGACGTACCCGGCCGGCAAGACGCCGCCGGAGGGCACGAGCCTGGTCCCCGCGTTCGCCGGCAAGCCGCTGAAGCGGGACTACCTGGCGTGGGAGCACGAGGGGAACCGGGCGATCCGGGCCGGCAAGTGGAAGCTCGTCGCCCGGCGCGGCGGGCCGTGGGATCTGTACGACATCGACGCTGACCGGACGGAAGCCAACGATCTCGCCGCGAAGCACCCGGACAAGGTGAAGGAGCTATCCCGCAAGTGGGACGAGTGGGCGAAGCGGACGCACGTGCTGCCGCGGCCGACCCGGAAGAAGAAGGGGTGATCGCGGACGGATTTCTCCGTCCCTGGGACCGCGGCCGTCTCGGCCGCTCTTGCTCCGCGGGCCAGGGGCGTCGGCACAGCCCCCCGGCGCGCACGGCGAGAGCGGCCGGGACGGCCGCGGTCCCAGGGGGGCGACGTTCCGCGTCGCCCCCGGGTTATCACATGCTGAGCGTGGAATGAGAAAAGGGACCGTGGACGGTATTTACTATCGACATTCTCGGACGCGAGTCGGATAATTGGCTCTCGTCCGGTGGTCGTGTTCCCGGTCCATCCGGCCTCTTTCTCCTTACGCGGCGCGTGCCGCATCCCCACCGGCAATCGGTTGACGTGTATCCTGTCCTGTTTCCAGGAGTCCGTCATGGTCCGCCCCCGCCGTCATCAGTCCCCCGGGTTCACGCTGATCGAGTTGTTGGTGGTGATCGCCATCATCGCCATCCTGATCGGCCTGCTGCTCCCCGCCGTCCAGAAGGTCCGGGAGGCCGCCGCCCGGATGAGCTGCCAGAACAACCTCAAGCAACTCGGACTGGCCTGCCACAACTACCACGACGCCAACGGCAAACTGCCCCCCGGCCGCAAGGGCCTCGGCAACACCCAGGGGGCCGCGATCGGGTCGTACCCGTCCGACCCGGTCATCCTGAACCACCACGGGCTGCTGTACCTGCTGCCGTACATCGAGCAGGACAACTTGTACAAGCAGTTCAACCTGAGCGCCGCCTCCGGCAACTTCATGGCCAGCCAGGTGTTCGGCTACCCGATCTCGCCCGGGTCGAAGCTCTCGACGCCGGACGCCATCGCCAGCGGCAACGCCCTCCTGTCGGCGTTCGAGATCAAGACGCTGATCTGCCCGTCGGACGGCGGTAACAAGTATATGCCGATCGGCAGCGTCCACTACAGCCCGGACGGCTCGGGCGGGACGGTGCGGGCGGTGAAGACGAACTACGACTTCATCGCCGAGGACAACGGCGTCAACCGGTACAACTGGTGGCGGGTCACGACCACCGGCACCCGGTACATCTTCGGCGAGAACAGCGACACCACCCTCACCACCATCAGTGACGGTACCAGCAACACCCTGATGATGGGCGAGCAGACGCTCGAACTGTTTAACGGCACAACCTCGGCCTGGGCCTACGCCGGTTGGGTGTCGGTCGGGATCGACCCGGTGGGGAATTGGAACACCACCTTCCCGGCCCAGGGGCTAAACATCTGGAACTACAACAACTCCACCAATGCGCTGAACAACAAGCCCGGCCGGCGGGCGTCGTGGTACAACGCTGCCAGCCTGCACACCGGCGGGGTGAACTTCGTCTACGCCGACGGGTCGGTCCACTTCCTCAACCAGTCGATCGACGCCCCGAACCTGACCCGGCTCTCCCGGATGGCCGACGGCCAGGTGATCACGAACCTGCCGTAGCCGACGCCGGCCC